>NZ_JBEGDB010000332.1:0-8110 GCF_043638955.1 Bradyrhizobium sp. 31Argb
ACACCGATCCGATTCGGTATCGCCGCCCCAATCCTGACGGTCAGTTCTCCGGTAACATCCTTGGTGAGGCAATGCGCTCGATGCCGCGCGCATGCCCGGCTCCAAGCGCATCCCTTCGCTCGAGATCGGCGACAATGGCGAGGTGGTGCTGGAACTCTGGTGCAAGGGCGGCAAGGGCCAGTTCTCGGTGGCCGGCAACACCATCATCTTCGTTCCCGGCGCGATGGAAACCCGCAACTGCCCGCCCGACCGGACGCAGGCCGACGACGATCTGCTTGCGGCGCTCGGTGACGTCGCGACCTGGCGCCGTCAGGGTGACCTCGTCACCTTGACCGGCTCGAAGACGCTGCGCTTCCGGCTCAACACGAATTAGGACTAAGGCGCCGCAATCAATCCGTTGGCGGTACCGACGATCCAGCGGTTACCCCAGCGCACGATGGTTTCGATACGCCCGAGCCCGGGAATCGTGTCGCCGCGCGCGGCCATCCGAATGCCGTCAGGGCCGTCGAGAACAGCGGTTCCGTCCCGGACATCGACAACCGTCCAGCCCGATATGGTGGTCGGTCTCGTTTCCGGTGCCGGCGCCAAAGGTGGCCTCGCCATCGCCGCGCCGGAGGGAGCAGCATTTGCCTGGGAGGCGAACGGGTTTGAGGCGCGCGCGGCAAGGTGAGTGCTCGCGGGTAAGGGCTTGGGAATGCTTCCTACGACAGCGGGTGCCGCTGTCTGCAGATCTGATGTCGATGTTGTTTTTTTGGTGCCTTCGATCCTGCCGCCTGGTCTTGCTTCAGCGGTTCGAGGCGAAGACGTGATTTTCTGGGCGGCTGAGCTGAGCCCGAGCGTGCTTGCGAACTCAGGCCAGTTCAGACCGCCGGCCCATCCCAACCCAAAGGCTGCCACCAGTGCCATCGCAGGCAGCGCAATGGTGCGCGCCCAATCGCCGTATGGCCCTCGTACCACCAGAACGTCATCGCGATTCTGGTGCAAGAAATCCGACAGGCGCGCCGGCTGCTCCGGCAACTCGCCGTCAGCCACATTCCCCGACCAGGTGCTTCCAAGGGTACTCGGCTCGTGGACTTGCATGGCGTGACCCACGTTCGGCTAAGCGATGATGTTCCCGGAAATTGAATCGAACCTTAACGATCAACCGAATGAACTGCGTCGCGATGCCGCCCCGATCGCGGCCCAAGCAGCCGGCCATCCCAAATGGAGCTGGCAAAATTCCATGTCAGGCTGCTGAGCGAGCGGCTATCAACCTGCAAGGCTCTCCGTATTGTGATTAGACAGGTGCGAATTTTGGGGCGGACATGCTCGCGCAGTGGGAAAGTCGGCTGGCAGGCACGGAAATCTGCAGGTTCGCCCCGATATTTTGCCCGCGCCTGACAGCCGGAATCGAAATCTCTGACGTGGGCATGCGACGTGATGATTGTTCAGTCATCCTGTCTCAACCACTTCGCAACGATGGAGAGATCGCCATGGCTGTGAACCTCGTCTCTGTTGTCATGCAATGTCTGACTCCTGACCTGATCGCCAGGATCGCGTCCTCTCTGGGGCTTGATCGAGACATCGTGCAAAAGGCGATAGGAGGTGGCGTCCCCGCGCTGCTTTCGAGCTTGGCCGAGGTGGCCTCCACCCCCGGTGGCGCCCGTCAGTTGTCCAGCGCATTGTCGCAGCAGCAGCCCGGAGCGCTTGAAAGCCTGAAGAATGCGATGGCAGGTCCTGGCCAGGCGGCGCTCGCGGAGAGCGGATCGGCCACGCTGGCCGGCCTGTTTGGCGGCCGGGCGCTGGAAACGGTATCTGAGGCCATCGCCAAATTCGCAGGGATCGGCGAGGGCTCCGCCAAGTTGCTGACCGGCATGCTTGGTCCTGTCGTCCTCGGGGCGTTGGGGCAGCATCAACGCAGCGTCGGTATGGAGGCAAGCGGGCTGACATCGCTCCTCGCCTCGCAAAAGGACCAGATCGCTGCGGCGCTTCCATCGGGTCTCGCCGATCAACTGAGCGCTGCCGGTCTCATCGACAGGGCGGGGGAGAGCGTGCGCAGCGGAGCTTCGGCGGCCGCGAGCCGCGTCGCCGGGGCGTCTACACGCTACACGCCAAGCAACGCGATGTCGCAGTGGCCCTATTGGCTGGCTGGCCTTGTCGTGCTCGGCGGTCTCGTCTGGTACGCAGTCCAACGCCCGGGTGAACAGACTGTCGCCGAGCAACCCGCTGCAACGCGCCCCGCAACCGGGACCGTAGGCGTGGCACCCGCGAATTTGACCGTCGACGGGGTGAACTTGGCCAGCCAAGTCGATTCGTCCGTCAACACCTTGAAGTCCGCGCTATCAGGCGTCACAGACGTGGCTACCGCTCAAGCGGCTCTGCCCAAGATCAACGAGGCGACAGCGCAGTTGAACGATGTCAGCGCGCGAGCTGGCAAGCTTCCCCCGGAAGGACGAAGCGCACTCGCCAAACTGATCGTCGTGGTGACGCCTTCGATCTACCAGATGTGCGACAAGGTGATGGCGATGCCCGGTGTTGGGCCCGTCGCGAAGCCCGCGATTGATGATGTTCGCGCAAGGCTTGACGCGCTCGCGCGAGTCTGAGCTGCGCGCACGGCGAGCCGGTCACATATCGCCGCGTGGCCCTACTTCCACGCGGATTTGTCGGCGTCCCAGCGCTGGGCCTTGAATTCCTTCGCCAGCGCCTCGATCGAGCCGTTGTCGTCGGGCGGCTCGCCGCCTTCCTCATCGCCGACGGAGTCTTCCGAGAGGTTCAGCTTTGGGCCTGGGCCTTCGTCGGCGGTGGTGACCACCGGGCTCGAGACCCACAGCATCAGCCTGTCCGACGCGCCGGGCTTGTCCGAGGACACCAGCGCCGAGATCTCGACGGTCTCGGTGAGGCCGAGCGCGGGATAGACTTGGCTCGGACGCTTGAAGGTCAATTTCAGCTTGCCGGTGTTGGCGTTCCATGACGCTCCCGACGGCTTTGCCGCCAGCGTCTTGCTGAGCACGCCCGATATCGCTGATGCAATCTTGTCCCTGTTGATCTTGTCGCCGCTGAGCCAGTCGGCGGCGGCGAAGCGGATTGTGCGGTCCATCTCGACGCTGCCCGTGGTCCAGCCGGCCGCGACCACGCCCGGCGTCGCCTTGGCCTTGGCGACGAGGGCCGGGGCCTGTTCCGGATCGACGGTAAGGTTGATGGTCTGCTCGCCGGCGCGCAGCGCGTCGCAGGTGATGGCGAGGCTCGAGAGACCGACCTCGACGGCCTGGCCCTTAAGGCTCTTCAGGAAGTCCAGCGCCGCGTCGAGCTTGACGCGCACGCCGACGGATTCGGGAGAAACTTCGGTAAAGTCCTTCGGTGCCGGCGTGATGCCGTCATCGGTGGTCTGGCTCTCCTGAAATTCCCGTTCCGAAAGGTCGGTATTGTCGGAGGAGGCCACTTCCGTCACCGCCTGGCCGATCGTGATCTGGCCGCGGAATTCGAAACTGTCGCCGGTCGGCTTGCGCACGAGCTTCACCGTGACGGGCGATTTGTCATTCAGGCTCTGCGTCGAGCCGCTCAGGTTCTGGCCGTTGACCGCGAGGTTGACGACGAAACGGTCCTTGCGGTCGGAACCTTTTTCCGCGGGGTAGCAGACGTCGAGCACCGCCGCGCTAACGTTCTTGCCCTGGCGGGTTTCCTTCAGCACCGCGTCGGCATTGCCCTCCATCAAGCCGTCGATCGCGGTGAAATAGCGCGTTTCGGTGGTGCCCGGCGCCGTCTTGGACGGCAGCTTCATCTGGGCAAGAGCGAGATCAGAAGAGGCCGTGATGAGGCCCAACAGGCAGAGCAGGAGCACGCGCATAGGAAAATCCTCGGCGATAGAATCAGCGACGTCGTAACTACCAAACCTCGATCCTAGATCATGATCCGATTAGACGAAATCGGATCATGATCCATCTCTTTGTTTGAGCATGATCTCCGCGCAAACGCTTCGCGTTTGTCGCGAGGGAAAACCGGTTTCCACTTTTCCGGATCATGCTCTATTGCCCAAAAAAGAAGGCCGCCCGGAGGCGGCCTTCTTATCTGATATCTGCGAACGGGCTTGCGCTCAGAAGCCCATGCCGCCCATGCCGCCGCCTCCGGGCGGCATCGCCGGCGCCGGCTCCCTCGGCAGTTCGGCGACCATGGCTTCCGTCGTCACCAGGAGGCCGGCGACCGAGGAGGCGTCCTGCAGCGCCGTGCGCACAACCTTGGCGGGATCGATGATGCCTTCCTCGACCATGTCGACATATTCCTCGGTCTGGGCGTCGAAGCCGAAGGTCTCCGACTTGTTCTCGAGGATCTTGCCGACCACGATCGAGCCTTCGACGCCGGCGTTTTCCGAGATCTGGCGCACCGGCGCTTCGAGGGCCTTCAGCACGATGTTGATGCCGGCCTGGACGTCGGAATTGTCGTTGGAGAGACGACCGACTGCCTTCTTGGCGCGCAGCAGCGCCACGCCGCCGCCGGGCACGATGCCTTCCTGCACCGCGGCGCGGGTTGCGTTCAGCGCGTCCTCGACACGATCCTTCTTCTCCTTGACCTCGACCTCGGTGGCGCCGCCGACGCGGATCACCGCGACGCCGCCGGCAAGCTTGGCCAGCCGCTCCTGCAGCTTCTCGCGGTCGTAGTCGGAGGTGGTCTCCTCGATCTGCGCCTTGATCTGGCCGACGCGGGCTTCGATGTCGGCCTTCTTGCCGGCGCCGCTGACGATCGTGGTGTTCTCCTTGTCGATCACGACCTTGCGGGCGCGGCCGAGCATCTTGATCGTGACGTTCTCGAGCTTGATGCCGAGCTCCTCGGAGATCAGCTGGCCGCCGGTCAGGACCGCGATGTCCTCCAGCATCGCCTTGCGGCGGTCGCCGAAGCCGGGCGCCTTGACGGCGGCGACCTTCAACCCGCCGCGCAGGCGGTTGACCACCAGCGTCGCCAGCGCCTCGCCCTCGACGTCCTCGGCGATGATCAAGAGCGGCCGGCCGGACTGCACGACGGCTTCCAGCACCGGCAGCATTGCCTGCAGGCCGGAGAGCTTCTTCTCGTGCAGGAGGATGTAGGCGTCCTCGAGCTCGGCCGTCATCTTCTCGGCGTTGGTGATGAAATAGGGCGAGAGGTAGCCGCGGTCGAACTTCATGCCTTCGACGATGTCGACCTCGGTCTGCAGCGACTTGTTCTCCTCGACCGTGATCACGCCCTCATTGCCGACCTTCTGCATGGCTTGGGCGATCATCTTGCCGATCGCGGTGTCGCCATTGGCCGAGATGGTGCCGACCTGGGCAACCTCCGAGGAGGCGGCGACCGGCTTGGCGCGCTTCTCGAGGTCCTTGACCACGGCTTGCACCGCGATGTCGATGCCGCGCTTCAGGTCCATCGGGTTCATGCCGGCGGCAACAGCCTTGCCGCCCTCGCGCACGATCGCCTGCGCCAGCACGGTCGCGGTGGTGGTGCCGTCGCCCGCGGTGTCGTTGGTCTTGGAGGCGACTTCGCGCAGCATCTGCGCGCCCATGTTCTCGAACTTGTCCTCGAGCTCGATCTCCTTGGCGACGGTGACGCCGTCCTTGGTGATGCGCGGGGCACCGAAGCTCTTTTCGATGACGACGTTGCGGCCCTTCGGGCCGAGCGTGACCTTCACCGCATTGGCAAGGACATCGACGCCGCGCAGCATGCGCTCGCGGGCTTCTCCGGCAAATTTAACGTCTTTGGCAGCCATATCTTACTCCTGGATAAATGGGATGGTGCGGCCGCCGCTTCTTACGCGTCATTGCCGGGCTTGACCCGGCAATCCATCACTTCGCCGACTCTTCCGAAGAGAGATGGATGCCCGGGTCAGGCCCGGGCATGACCAGCGGTGCGCGGCGGATTCGGCTCGGCTCAGGTCAGAACGCCCATGATGTCGGACTCCTTCATGATCAGGAGTTCCTCGCCGTCGAGCTTGACCTCGGTGCCCGACCATTTGCCGAACAGCACGCGGTCACCGACCTTGACGTCGATCGGGATCAGCTTGCCGGTCTCGTCGCGGCCGCCCGGCCCGACGGCGGTGACTTCGCCCTGAGAGGGCTTTTCCTTGGCGGTGTCGGGGATGATGATGCCGCCCTTGGACTTCTCTTCGGCTTCGATGCGCTTGACCACGACACGGTCATGCAGCGGGCGGAATTTGGATTTAGCCATGACGTTCCCTCTTGGAGGCTCGGTTTCAGGTCTCATTCATCGAGGCCGGGCTTGAATGCCGGCCGGTCGATGGATCGCGGGCAGGATATCCGGCGCGTTAGCAATCATCGCGCCAGAGTGCTAATTGTGGGGCGGGAAATATGGCTTGGCGCCTTTCCTGTCAAGCAAAGTGGTTAAGGCCTTGGTGAGGCCAATATAGGATGCTGCAACCAAATCAAATCAGAGCCCAGGTTGGAGTTCTCACGTCATCGTTTCGACGTCATTGCTCTGCCTTACGTTTTACGCTTGGCTGCAGGACGGGTGCGGCCCAAGGTGCGGCCCAAGGATATTTCGGGGGAATACGGATGATCGGATCAGGTGACGCGCGCGCGGTTGCGAGGCTCGCGTCCGTCTTAGCGCTGACGCTTCTGTTGGGCGCGTGCAGCAGCTTCAACCTGCCGTCGCTGTCATCCAACCCGGAGCCCGCGCCTGAGCCGGGGGTGGCGCCGGAAATGCCCGCCACCATCCGCTCCGACGAGATCGTCGGCCGCTGGGGCCTGGCCTCCTACCAGAACCCGACCGACCGCGCCCGCACCGAGAAGATGGCGCGCGACCAGTGCAAGCAGCCCTATGTGATTGGCGCCGGCCAGTCCGGTGGCGTGATCATGCATCTCGCCGACCAGGCCACCCCGCAGGAGCTGCGTCTGAAGGGCTCTCCGAGCGGCAAGAACTATATCGGCCCGCCGGGGCCGTCCGGCGGCGAGCAGGACCGCGAGATCGTCTCCTTCGACGGCCGCGTCATGGTCACCCGCTTCGTCGACAAGGACGCGGCCACCCGCTACGGCAACATGGTCTACGTCCGCTGCGCGCCACGGGCGTAGGGACCGGCGCTCTGTCCCCGTCATGCCCCGGGCATCCAGTAGTCACCGCTGTCAGTGCCTGAGCCGTGAGGCCGCCGCCTACTGGATCGTCCGCCTTCGCGGACGATGACGGCGGAGGAGATGGAGGCAAAAACAAAAACGCCGGCATCGCGCCGGCGTTTTGCGTTCTTCTCTGCGACCTGCCCGCTTAGTCGAACATCGCGTCGATATCGTCCTGCGAGGCGTGGCCCACGTCGCCGTCGAGCCTTGGGCCGTTGAGCAGGCGGGCGTCGCCCTCGCGGGTGTCGATGATCGGCGGCGCGTGCGCCTTGATGGCGTCGACACCGCCCCAGATCTCCATCATCGCGTTGATGTGCTGCTCGATGAACTTCATCGTGGTCATCACCTTGCTGATGCGCTGACCGGTGAGGTCCTGGAAGTTGCAGGCCTCGAAGATCGCCACTACGCGCTCCTGGACATCCTCGGCGAGCAGCTTGTGCTGTTCGGGCGAGGCGACCTTGGTCAGCGCGGTGGCGGCCTGGTCGATCGCTTCGGCCGCCTCGAGGATCTGCTGGGTAGCCTCTTCGGTGCCGCCGACGACGGCGCCGAGCTCGCCATTCACCTTGGCCATCTCCTGGCCGTCAAAGCTCTTGCCGTGCAGCACGGCGATCTCGCGCTTGGTGCGGCTGATGGCGTCGTGGATCAGGTCAAGCTCGACCTTCAGCTTCTCGCACTGCTCGACCTGCGCGCGATAGGTCTCGAGCAGCGCATGCGCTTCCGCGACCTCGCGCGCCACGGCCGCCTCGGTGGCTTCGGTTGCGACCGGACGCTGGGCGTGGACGCCGAGCGCCATCTGTGCGCGGATGGAGCGAAGCTCCGCCATGATCTCCCGATGCATTGGACCGATTTCGCCGCCTTCCACCGCAACCGGTGCCGGCATCGGCATGTCGCCCATAATGGCTTGTTCAACACGAAAACGCTTGCGACTAACTGACATGAGACTGTTCCCGCCCCCTTCACTCCCACTGTTCTAGGGTCTGTTGGGATTCATCGGGAGTTTATCACGGCAGCGGTCAGATGGATCATGGCTGCGAAGCTTTGATCTG
>NZ_JBEGDB010000333.1:0-8071 GCF_043638955.1 Bradyrhizobium sp. 31Argb
TTCGCCGTCGTCGCCATTGCCGCCACTCTGCTCTGGATAAGGTAACTGTCCACACGGCCTAGAGCATGATCCGGAAAGTGGGAACCGGTTTTCGCTCGCGACAAACGCGAAGCGTTTGCGCGGAGATCATGCTCAACAACAAAGAGATTAGATCATGATCCGATTCCTCATCGGATCATGATCTAGCTGCCGCGCGAATCGTTGCGCCATAGCCAGACCGTGAGCGGGCGGGTGCGTCCGCGGACAAGCGTCTCGCGCGGGCCGCTGAGCGCGCCGCTCGCGAACAATGCGGATGCGGGGCCGGCCCGTTGCAAGAGGTCATCGCTCAGCGCGAGCGCCGCGCTCTGCTTGGCCGCAACCTCCATCAGACGGCTGGCCACGTTCACGGTATCGCCGGTCGCGGTGATGTGCTGATAGCTGCCGCCGAGCCGAGAGGCGACGATCGGCCCGAAATGCGCGCCCACCTTGAAGCCGGTCCGCGTTGCGATCGAGGGCGGCAACGAATTGATCCATTGCGCGACGCGGTTGCAGAGCGTGACTGCGCAGTGCGAGGCCTTGCGGGCATCGTCTGCGGTGGCTTCCGGCAGGCCGAACAGGATCATGGCGCCGTCGCCGAGGAAGCTCGTGATGATCCCGCTGTGCGCCTCGACCTCGTCATCGACGAGGGTGTGAAAATCCTTCAGCAGCGCAAGTCCCGCGTCGATATCGAGCGTCTCGCTCAATGCCGTGAAGCCCGAGAGGTCGATGAAGATGATCGCCGCATCCTGGTGCCGCGGCTCGAGCAGGAACGCCGGATTGCCGGTCAGCCATTTGTTGAGCGCCGGCGCCTGAAATTGCTGCAACAGGTCGCTCTTCATCGCGAAATATTGCGCCTGACGCCGATTGAGCCAAAGCTGGATTGAGCCGAACAGGATCGCCGGCGGCGCGGCGGCCGCAATCGGCAATGCCGCGCTGAGCCAGATGCCGTGCGAGAATGCGACGTAATTGGCGACAGCCCAGATCGCCATCAGCGCCGCGATCGAGAGCAGGCCGGCCGCGCTGCGCCGCCACGCCAACAGGCCGACCACTGCGAGCGTCAGCGCCACTGCAAGGATCGCGTCAGCGAGACGCGTCGAACGATCGCGCAGGATGCCGCCGCTGGTCATCAGGTGATCGATCGCGGTCGCGACGATCTCGACACCCGGCATCACGGGATCGAACGGCGTCGGAAACACATCGCCGCCGCCCGTCACTGTCACACCGATGACGACGATGCGGTCGCGGATGGCCGCTCGCGCGACCTCGCCGTCGAGCACCGATGCCGCACTCACCGTCGGTACCGTGCCGCGAGGGCCGTAATAGGCGAGCGGGAGCACATGATCGATGTCGGTCGGGATATTCCGGCCCGCAAGGCGGACGCTGTCCGCGTCGATCACCGGATCCTGGCCTGCGGCCAGTGCCGCGACGCGCAGCGGAAACGCCAGCTCGACTTTGTCACTGGTGCGGACCAGCAAAGGAATGCCGCGCGGCGTGCCCGATTTGTCGGTGGTCAGGTTGACCACGCCGACAACAGCATGTTCCGCGAACGCAGGAAGCGGGCGCAGGAATTTCTCCGCCCGCGGCAGGCGCGCGAGCGCGCTCTTGTCGTCCGCCTCCAGGATCTGGATCGCATCGGGAAACACGGCGGCAGCGGCAATGGCGGAGGGGCGTTTTCCGAGCGCTTGTGCGAGCGCGGCATCGCCGCCGTCCTTGCCCTGGTCGAGCAGCAAGAGGTCGACCGCGATCGCGCGCGGCTCGTAACTCGCAATCTTCTCGATGATCGCGGCAAGATCGGCGCGCGGCAGCGGATAGCCGCCGCGCTTGGCGATCGTCTCATCGTCGATGGCAACGATCGTGACGAGATCGGGTGCCGCGCGCTCACCGCGTGCCAGCAGGCGCAGGTCGGTCAGCGCGCCTTCGGCGCGATCGAGGAATTGAACGTCGCCGTTCCAGTAGCCTATTCCCAGCGCAGCCGCCCAGACGAATGAGAGCAGAAGCGCGATTGGTGTTTGAGGGATCCGGCCGCTCACCAAGGGTCATTGTCCGAGGCGCGCGAGCAGCGCATCGACCCGCGCCTGACCCCAGCGCTTGACTGCCAGCGGCTCGTTTCCCGGATCGACGTCGACGCCTTCGCCCGGACCAAGCACCACCTGGTTTCCGCCGCGTGGCCGGCGCACCGCGACCCGGCCCTGCAGCACGAGCACCGATGTCCTCGCCTCCTGCACATCGACCGCCCACTTGGTCCCACGCACGGCGGCGATCGCTTGTGGCGTGTTGACGCGAAAACGATTCTTGCCGGGCTGCTTGGGTGCGTCGAGCAGGAGTGCCTTGCTCTGCAGATCGACTGCCGTGGCGCTGCCATCGTGGCCTTGCAGCGTGAACCTCGCGCCGTCCTCGGCGACGATGATCAGGCCGTCGCGGCAGAGCAGGATCTGCGTTCCTCGCGCGCCCGCCTGCGACGGACATGTCGCGGCCATCGTCTGCGCTGCCGCAGGCTGGATCGCAAGTGTTGCGCAGATGATCACCAAGCTCGCCAGCCGCGCGAGCACTCCCGCAATGTCTCGGTGCAAAACGCTCCCCTCGTTAAAATAGTTGGTCGCCGCAATATAGCTCTTTGAAGCGCACACTATGTCTAGAAAATGTCTGCCCGGGTCCAGTGCCAATGGCGTGAGCCGACGCGATACTTCGTCGGGCCCAAGGTCGCGTCACAGGGACGTGATGTCAGGCGCGCCCCGAGGCGGGCAGGCCGCCCGGGGGTGATGAGAACCTGCCGATTTGTCCCGGCCGGCTGTCGCTCAGTCCGGCGTGAACAACGCCTTGCCACGATTCTTCTGCGCCACCGCCACCGCTTCCGGGATTTGCGAAAAACGGTAGGTGCCTTCGACCGGCGCGCTGATTACCCCCGAGGCCACCAGCGGCGCGAGGTGTTCATACATCGCGCTGATGTGCTCGGCGGTGGCGCTGTTGAACCAGTTGGCGAGCCAGAAGCCGCGCATTGCGATGTCGCGGAAGATGAAGGGCTGCGCCGGTCCGACGAAGGGCTTGCCGCTGATTGCGCTGTAGAACACCAGCACGCCCTTTGGCGCCAGGCATGTAATGAGGTTCATCGTGGCGGTATCGGCGACGCCATCGATGGCGAGCGCGATCGGCGCGCCGCCGGTCTCGGCGGCGACGCGCTTGTTGAGATCGGGTCCATCGACCAGCACGACGTCGCCGCCGCTCGCCTTGAGATCGGCCACGACTTCCTCGCGCCTGACGATATTGACCGTCTTCAATCCAAGCGACTTCGCGATCCCGATCACGGCGCGGCCGACGCCGGAATTGGCCGCGTTCTGGATCAGCCAGGCGCCGGGAGCCAAGGTGACGAAATCGGTCAGCAGCAGGTAAGCTGTTGCGGAATTGATGCCGAGCATCGCCAATTGCAGCGGATTGCCGTCGGGGAGCGCCCGTAACTTGCTGGCATCCGCCTTGATCCGCTCCGCCCAGGCCGGCGAAGGATAGGGGATGAGCGCGCGGTCGCCTTGCCTCAGATGCGTGACGCCACGACCGACCGCCACGACGCGGCCGACACCCTCCGTTCCCACGATGCTCGGCAGTTTTGGCCGGTAGCCATAGCGGCCCGAGATCATCAGGAGGTCGCTCATGTTGATGGGCGAAGCCTCCAGCGCGATCACGACTTCGCCGTCGCCTGGGGCGCCGACATCGGGAATGTCGACGAGTTTCATGACCTCGGCCGGGTTGCCGAACGCCTCGATCTGGATCGCCTTCATGGCAGCGCCTCCGAATTATATACTGTATAGTATATAACGAGGAGGCGCTGTCAAGAAAGCAGCTTTATCGCCTGGTCGAACGTGGCGCGGACGCGCGCCGCTTCGGGAGCGTCCTTTGCCAGCACCATGAGCCCCTGATAGATTGCCATGATCGTATGCGCGACCGCATCGGGATCGAAGTCGTCGGCGAACTGGGCGCGGTCGGCGCGCAGGCGGTCGCGCAGCAACTGCTCGAGCTTGCGGTTGAAGGCCTGGATCCGCTTCCGCACCTCCTGCTCGGCCACGCCGTCGACGGAGGTGTTGACGGAGAGGCAACCGCGGCTGCCCTTCACGCCGGAACAACGAGAAACGAAGCCGGTCAGCCAGCGCTGGATGGCCTCGCGCGCGGAGGGGCCGTCATTGATGATGTGTTCGGCTTTCCCGACGATATAGGCGTGGTAGCGGTCGAGCACCTTCAGGAAGAGCGCATTCTTGTCGCCGAAGGCGGCATAGAGGCTCGGCTTGGTGAGGCCCGTCGCTGCGGTGATGTCGTCGAGCGACGTGCCCTGAAAACCCTTCTGCCAGAATACGTCGCGCGCGAGGTCGAGCACTTCGTCAGGGTCGAAACTGCGCGGTCTTGCCATGCCGCCTATCTACGCGTTGGCACAGGCTTCGCCAAGCTCAGCCTACGCCAGCGACCGGTGGCGCCGCCGCCTGTCGCCGGAACAGGATGCGCTGGTAGAACCAGCCGATCGCGACCAGCACCACGCCGAGGCACATGAAGGACAGCGCGCGGTAGACGCCCGTGAGCTGCGACATGTCGATCACGAACGCCTTCACGATGGTCAGCGCGATGACGGCCGTCGAGGCCATCCGCGCGCGCTGCGAGCCAACGACGATGCCGATCCCGAGCAGCACGACGCCGAACGCCAGCCAGGCGATCGAATAGGTGTATTGCTCCGCGCCCGTGGTCGGGCCATGTGACAGCACCGGGCCGTGGTAGAGCCGGCGGATTTCAAAGCTGACATAGGTCAGCGCGAGGATCAGCGCGCCGGCCGCGAGCGTGTTGCCGTAGCCGGCCGGGCGCCGTCCCGCCACCGCATAGGACAACAGCAGCGCCAGCACCGCGGGCAGGGCATAGCCGAGCAGGAGCAGGTTGATGAAGCTGCCGCCGACATTGATCGGCCACAGGATCGGCGTCTCCAACAGCATCAGGCCGAAGACGGCGGCAAGACCGGCGAACACCGTCAACAGCACCGCGCTGATGTTGTGCACGATGCTGGACGTGCGGATGCGCAGGCGCTCGAGCCCGATCGCCATCGCCAGCGCCGTGCAGACCTGCAGCGCGACCTCGGTGAGGCCGGCGCTGTTGCTGTAGACGTCGCCGTCGTTGACGGCGTGGCGGATCTCCATGAAGGCGAGCAGGACCGTGAACAGGATCGCGGCCGACTCGACCGCGCGGAGCGGCGCATCGTCGCCATGGCGGCGCAGGAAGACGCTGGCTGCCCAGAACGAGGCCGCGGGAATGCCGTAGCCCCACAACAGCCAGTTGAAGATCGGCGTGGTGCCGACGGCATCGCCGACAATCCGCGGCTCGTAGCCGATGCGCAGCACCACGATGCCGGCGAGGATCGCGGCGAGCGTGCGCAGGAACGCGATCGGCCGCTGCAGCGAAATCCAGGCGGTGCCGAGCGACATCAGCGCCAGCGCGATTGTGAGCCAGCCCTTCTCCAGCGCGAATGTGAGCGCGAGCGCGAGCGCGGCGAGCGTGCCGGTCGCAAACAGCGCGATCGAGGCGGAGTGCCCGGGCCGGTCCTCGCGCCTGCTGAGGTATTCGGTTGCAGCGGCGAAGGCCGCGGCGAGCAATACCGCGAGAATTGCGAACGGAATCGAGCGGTCGAGCTGCGCGATCCGGGCGTAGAGCGCGACCAGCAGCGCCAGCGGCGTGAAGGTGGCGCCCGCCGCCCACTGCATGGTGGTCGCGGCCGAGGTGAAGCGGTGTTGCGCGAGGAAGCCGGTCACGCCGAACATGCCTGCGAAGATCGCCGCCGCGGTCAGATGCAGCGAGACCGACCCATCTGTGGCGCTGGGCCCGATGCCGGGCAGGGGACCGCCGGGGAGCACCAGCATGTCCGGATTGCCGCGCACCGCCCATTCGGCGAAGACGACGAACACGAACAGCGCGGCGGCGCCAATCGCCGCAGTGGCCGCCGGCGCCCGCCAGGCGACGAGGAGGCTGCCGGCGACCAGGAGGCCGAAGGTGATCATCGCGGGATCGGCGTGAAAGCTGTTCAGCACGATCAGCAGCGCGCCGAACAGATAGGCGATCAGCGAGCCCGATGAGATCGGCTCGACCTCTTCGCCCTCCGCTTCCGGTCCGAACATGAAGCCGCAGACGACCAATAGCGCCGCGAGGATGAATCCGGCGATGACATGAAAGGCGTGCGGTCCGATCATCGACGGCCCGCATTGCAGACAGGGGAAGGTCCAGAGCAGCGCGAACACGACCGTCGTAACGGCAAGCCAGCGCCACAGCCGGATGCGGGCGAGGCCGAACGACGCCGCGGTGACGATCGCAAGATAGATGTAGAGCGCCCAGAAATCCGGCTTTTCGGATGAGACGAGGATCGGCGTGGCGAAGGCGCCGACGACGCCGAGACCGGCCAGCGCCGGCCCGTGCAGCAGCGCGGCGGCGAGCGTGCCGAGCGCGACCAGTCCGAGCAGCACGAAGGCGGTCGCCGGCGCAAGGAAGTCGTAGAGCTCGTAGGCCGCATAGACCGTCGCGAATGCCACAGCCGTTCCGGCGGCGGTGAGGATCGCCGGGATATTGGCGATCGGCAGCGGTGCGATCGTGGAAATGCTTTCCTTGCGCCGCGTCCATTCGCCGGCACCGAGCAGCGCCAGCGCGAACAGGCCGCCGAGCATGGTACGCACGCCGGGTCCGAGCAGGCCGGCCTCGATCGAATAGCGCACCATGAAGAAGCCGCCGAGCGCCAGCGTCAGGCCGCCGAGCCACACCACCCAGCGGGTGCCGATCGTCTCTTCGAAGCCGGGCTGGGCGGGCGGCAGCGGCGGTGGCGCGGGCGGCGCGCCGCTCGGAGCCTCGGGCGCGGCCGCTTGTTCCGCCATGGCAGGTGCGGCCTGGATGGCCTCTGGCGGTAAAGGCGGAGGCGTGGCGGCAGCCGGCGGCGAGGTCGCACGCGTCGGCTCAGGCTCGGGGGCGAGTGGCGGCGATACCCGCCGTAATGCCGCAGCATTCGCGCCTTCGAGGGCGTCCAGTCGCGTGCGCAGGGCGGCGACCTCGTTCATTGACTTCAACGCAAATGCAAATGCGACGACCGCAATGACGAAAACAATGAACACCAGCATCAGGCCTCCGGGCGGGCGCGCGAGGGGCGTAGCCAATCACGTCCGCGGTCGTCGCAATCCATTGAGTGGAGGTTGCCCCGCAAAAAGTTCAATCGCTAGATCCTGATCCGATTAGATGGAATCGGATCATGATCTCATCTCTTTGTTCGAGCATGATCTCCGCGCAAACGCTTCGCGTTTGTCGCGAGGGAAAACCGGTTTCCACTTTTCCGGATCATGCTCTAAGCGGCATTTCCGCGCGACTCACTCGAGGTCGACCCGGAACGGCTGGTTTTCGACGCTCATGGCGCCGGGCCCGATCTCGTCGAGCGCGCGGATCATCCGGCCCTCCCGCCCGAGCGCCTTGTCGGCAAGGCTCACCATCAGCCGGTTCGGTGACGCGATCGGGGAGGCGGCGCGGATCTGGCGCGCGATCTCGGCCTCGTCGCGATGCGGATTGAGCGCGCAGGCGGCGGCGAATGCGCTCGCGGTCGAGCGGCTGATGCCGGCGTAGCAGTGTACCACCATCGGCGCGCTACGGTCCCAACTCCGCACGAAGTTCAGGACTTGCTCGATGTGCCGTCCGGAGGGTGCGATAAAACCGTCCATCACTTCGGTGATGTCGTCGACCTGCACGCGCAGATGATTGGCCTCGAGCACGGAAGCCGGCCGCTGCACCTGGGCGACATTGGCCATGACGGTGAGGATGTGGCTGGCGCCGGTCAATCTTACGGTTTCGGGAAGCAGGGCGAGCGAGCAGACGTGAAGCATCATGGTCCTTAGATGTGCAAGTTCGCCCCGAATTATAGCCGCTACTGTAGGGTGGGCAAAGCGCAGCGTGCCCACCCCACAAAACTCCGCCGTCGCAGTGCCAGTTACTGTGAGCAACCGGCGACATGGGTAACACTTCAAACCGACGACATGGGTAACACAATTCTCGTTTCGTTCAGGTCTGC
>NZ_JBEGDB010000334.1:0-8062 GCF_043638955.1 Bradyrhizobium sp. 31Argb
CTTTTTGTTGCACGGGACCCACGGGTGCAACCAGCACCCGGCTTTCCCTGCGCCCTCTGTTCAATGAGAGGGTGGAAAGTGATGCAAACCTCGGGCGTAACTGGCCGCGAGAATGCGAACGCACATCCCTTCCGCTGTTTGACATTTGAATCAGAACTTACCCCGTCATTGCGAGCGCAGCGAAGCAATCCATCGCGCCACTTGCGGAGACGTGGATTGCTTCGCTGCGCTCGCAATGACGTGGAGAGAGCGTGCCGATTGCACGAACGTCGTAGGGTGGGCAAAGCGAAGCGTGCCCACCATCACGAGCAGAGTGTCAGACGGTGGGCACGGTGCGTCTTTGCCCGCCCTACGGATCTACGGCTTCGCGCCCTCGGCTGTCGGAAACACCACCCGGTCATCGGTGCGGCAATAGCGGTCGGCGAACATGCGGCCGACCGGGTGGTAGCGCTCCATGTGCACGCGCATGGCCTCGCGGTCCCACAGCTCGTCGCGGATGTAGAAGTGGATGCCTTCACCCATGATCAGCCGGCGGTCGTTGACGTCGATGATCTTCCAGGTCTTGCATTCCATCGCCCATGGCGCGTCGGCCAGGCGCGGCACCGCCACGCTGGTCGATGGCGCAAGCTTGAGCCCGAGATAATCGGGCTCGCCGACATCTGGCGGAAAGTCGCCGCTGGTCTCGTGCATCGCGTGCGCCAGCGGCTCGTCGGTCATGTTGACCACGAACTCGCCGGTACGCTCGATGTTGACAAGCGTATCCTTCACCCGCCCGTCCGGCCGCAGATTGACGGCGAACATGCAGAGCGGCG
This sequence comes from Bradyrhizobium sp. 31Argb, assembly GCF_043638955.1. Taxonomy (NCBI): domain Bacteria; kingdom Pseudomonadati; phylum Pseudomonadota; class Alphaproteobacteria; order Hyphomicrobiales; family Nitrobacteraceae; genus Bradyrhizobium; species Bradyrhizobium sp. 31Argb. The sequence goes on from NZ_JBEGDB010000334.1 coordinate 813, forward strand.
GGTCCTCGCAGAATACATTGAAGAAGCTGAACGGCGCGGCATTGACGACGCCGGTCGGGCCTGTGCTCGTCACCCATGCGATCGGCCGCGGCAGCACGAAGGATGCCAGCACCTTGTAGCGTTCGCGGGGCTTCAGATCGCTGGCAGCATATTCCATGGTGGCTCCTGTAGGGTGGGCAAAGCGAAGCGTGCCCACCATTCTTGCTCGGCTCGCGAAGGTGGGCACGCTTCGCTTTGCCCACCCTACGAATTGCCGCGTCCGTTACGGCATGCTCAGTTCGTGTCGGCCGACCACCATCCAGTGCACCTCGTCCGGGCCGTCGGCGAAGCGGAGGTGGCGGACGTCCTGGTACATTTCGGCCAGTGGCGTCCATTGCGAGATGCCGGTGGCGCCGTGCATCTGGATCGCCTGGTCGATGATCTTGCAGGCGCGCTCGGGGATCATGGCCTTGACCATGGAGACCCAGACGCGCGCTTCCTTGTTGCCGAGCACGTCCATCGCCTTCGCCGCCTTCAGCACCATCAGCCGCATCGCCTCGATCTCGCAGCGCGCCTGCGCGATGATCTGGAGATTGCCGCCGAGATGCGCGATCTTCTTGCCGAAGGCTTCACGGGTGAGGCCGCGCTGCACCATCATGTCGAGCGCCTTCTCCGCTTTGCCGATGGTGCGCATGCAGTGATGGATGCGGCCCGGCCCCAGGCGAACCTGGGAGATTTCAAAGCCGCGGCCTTCGCCGAGCAGCATGTTCTCCTTCGGTACCCGGACATTGTTGAAGCGCAGATGCATGTGGCCACGCGGGGCATGATCCTGTCCGAACACATGCATGGGACCGAGGATCTCGACGCCGGGCGTGTCCTTCGGCACCAGGATCTGCGACTGCTGCTTGCTCGGCGGCGCATCCGGATTGGTCTTCACCATCACGATCATGATCTTGCAGCGGGGATCGCCGAGGCCGGAGATGTAATATTTCTCGCCGTTGATGACCCACTCGTCACCGACGAGCTTGGCGGTGGTGGAGATGTTCTTGGCGTCCGACGAGGCAACGTTGGGCTCGGTCATGGCGTAGGCCGAACGGATCTCGCCGTTCAGGAGCGGCTTCAGCCACTTCTCCTTCTGCTCCTTGGTGCCGACACGCTCCAGCACTTCCATGTTGCCGGTATCAGGCGCCGAGCAGTTCATGGTCTCGGAGGCCAGCGGGCTCTTGCCGAGCTCGGATGCGATATAGGCGTAGTCGAGATTGTTCAGGCCTTCGCCGGTCTCGGCGTCGGGCAGGAAGAAGTTCCAGAGGCCTTCCTCCTTGGCCTTCTTCTTGGCTTTCTCCAGGACCTCGATCTGGCCGTCGGTGAAGCTCCAGCGGTCCTTCTTGTTCTCGCCATGCCGATAGAATTCGACCGACATCGGCTCGACGGTTTCCCGGATGAACTTCTTCACATGCTCATAGAGCGGACGGACCTGATCCGACATGCGGAGGTCGTTGAGCTCGTCGCCCGGATTGAGCGTGTAGTTGGTGGTCCGGGGTATGTAGGCGTGTTTCATGTTCTTCCTCCCATCGCCGAGATCGTTGCGGCCAACCATAGACGCGGTGGTTTCAAAGTGCGAGCGCGCTTTTTTCATGGGTGCCTGCGCTGACGCAGCGCAGGACGCCATTGCCGCATGACGGAATTCGAACAGCGTTTAAAACGCTGTGTAGCCGCCGTCGATCACGAAACAATCCGTCGTGTGATACGACGACGCATTGCTCATCAAGTAGACGGCGATGCCGCCGAAGTCGGAGGGCTCGCCGAAGCGGCGCACGGGGATGCGCGGCATCACATTGGCGACGAATTTCTCGTTCGACATGATGCCAGCCGTCATCTCGCTCTTGATCCAGCCGGGCAGGATCGCATTCGCGGTGACGCCATGGCGGGCAAGCTCGACGCCGAGGGCGCGCACGAGCGCGTTGATCGCGGCCTTGGTGCCGGCATAGTGCTCGTTGCGCGCGGTGCCGAACAGCGACGCCAGGCTCGAGGTGGCGACGAGGCGGCCGAAGGCGTCGCCAGCCTCGGCACGCTCGGTCATGTGGCGGGCGGCAGCCTGGAACACGTGGAAAACGCCGTCGAGATTGGTTGCGAACATCGTTCGCCATTCCTCCTCGGTGCGGTCGATGAAGGCGCGTCGTCCGCCGCCGCCGATCCCGGCATTGGCGAAGCAGCCATCGACGCGGCCGAAAGTGTCGAGCGTCGCCTTCATCGCATTCTGCACCGAGGCCGCATTACTGACATCGCAGATGCGGGTGTCGACCTTGCCGGGACCCGCCGCCATCGTTGCCGCTGCCGCCTTGTTCTTCTCGGCGTTGCGGCCCCAGATCGAGACATCGCAGCCGGCGGCATTCAGCGCCTGCGCGATGCCAAGCCCGATCCCGCCATTGCCACCGGTGATGACCGCGACGCGGCCGGAGAGGTCGAAGATGCTCATGGTATTTTTTCCTTGGCGTATTTCCCTGGGGTGTTTCCATTTGGCCTGACGCACGTTAATCGTGCATCCGAAAGCGAGGCGTGCTTGCTCCACCATGGACAAGCGCGTCTCAAAAATCAAATATGGGTCGAAGATTTGGCCTACCGCGTTACCCATGGCGCGGGCGCAACCCACGAGGAAAACAATGCAATTCAAGCACGTCACGCTCGATTTCGATGGACCGGTCGCGGTCCTCAAGCTCGACCATCAGGAAGTCATGAACGCGGTGTCGATCGACATGCTCGGCGGCCTTGCCGAGGCGCTCGATGCGATCGAGGACAAGCGGGACGAGGTGCGCTGCCTTGTGATCACTGGTGCCGGCCGCGCCTTCTGCACCGGCGCCAATCTGCAAGGACGAAACAACCAGACGCCGGGCAAGCGTAACGCAGGCGCGGCGCTGGAGACCGCGTTCCATCCGTTCCTGCGGCGGTTGCGCAATCTGCATTGCCCGATCGTCACCGCGGTCAACGGGCCGGCGGCGGGCGCCGGCATGAGCTTCGCGCTGATGGGCGACATGATCCTGTGTGCGCGTTCGGCCTATTTCCTGCAAGCCTTCCGGCGCATCGGCCTGGTGCCGGATTGCGGCTCGACCTGGCTCTTGCCGCGGCTGGTCGGCAAGGCGCGTGCGATCGAATTGTCGCTGATGGGCGAGCGGCTGCCGGCTGAGAAGGCGCTCGAATGGGGCCTCATCAACCGCCTCCATGACGACGGCGCGCTGATGGACGAGGCGATGAAGCTTGCGCATGAGCTTGCCAACGGGCCGACGGTTGCGCTGTCGCTGATCCGCAAGCTCTATTGGGACAGCCCGGAGAATTCGTTCGAGGATCAGCTCGACCTGGAATACCAGTCCCAGCGGCTTGCCGGCACCACCGAGGATTTCAAGGAAGGCGTCACCGCGTTCCTCGAGAAGCGCCCGGCGAAGTTCAAGGGCAAATGATCGAGGCCGAGCTCGCGCGCTGCGTCGCGTCCTTCCATCCGGGGGCGACCGGCGTCACCGGCGCCGCAAAACTTTCCGGCGGCGCCAGCCAGGAAACCTGGACGTTCGACATCGTGCATCCCGACGGCAATGTCGGCGCGATCCTGCGCCGTGCGCCGCCGGGCTTTGGTGCAGTACCCTCGCGCGCGGCCGGGCTCGATGCCGAGGCGAGCTTGATGCAGCTCGCGCACGACGCCGGTCTGCCGTCGCCGCGCGTGCTGCACGTGCTGAATCCGGAGGAGGGACTCGGCACCGGCTTCATCATGGCGCGCATTGAGGGCGAGACCATCGCGCGGAAAATCCTGCGCGACGAGCAGTTTGCGAAGGCGCGGCCGCTGCTGGCGCGCCAGCTCGGCAAGGTCGCTGCCGGCATCCACGGCTTGCCGGCGGCGAAGCTGCCGAAGCTGCGGCAGATGACGGCGACCAAGGAGATCGGCGATCTCGAGCGCGAATATCGCGGCTTCGACTGGCCGCGCCCGGTGTTCGAGCTGGCGCTGCGCTGGTTGCGCGACCACGATCCCGGTCCATCGGACGAGGTGACGCTGGTGCATGGCGATTTCCGCCATGGCAACCTCATCATCGGTCCTGACGGCGTGCGCGCGGTGCTGGACTGGGAGCTCGCGCATTTCGGCGATCCGATGGAGGATCTCGGCTGGATCTGCGTCAACTCCTGGCGCTTCGGCGAGATCGACAAGCCGGTCGGCGGCTTCGGTTCGCGCGAGGAACTGTTCGCAGGTTACGAGGAGACCGGCCGCAAGGTCGATCCTGTCAGAGTAATGTTGTGGGAGGTGATGGGCACGCTGCGCTGGGGCGTGATGTGCTGCGGCATGATGCAGCGCTTCCGCACTGGTCCGGACCATTCCATGGAGCGCGCGATGATTGGCCGCCGAGCGTCCGAGACCGAGATCGATCTGCTCAGGCTATTGGCACCGCGAGGGCGTTGAGATGCAGGATGAACCGACACCAACAGAACTGATCAAGGCGGTCGCGGACTTCCTGCGGAGCGAGATCGCGCCTGCGATCAAGGGCCACAATTCGTTCAAGCTGCGCGTCGGCATCAACGCGCTCGATCTCGTGACGCGCCAGCTCTCGCTCGCGCAAGCGGCCGACGCCGCGGAGGCAGCGCGGCTAAAGCAGTTGCTCAGGATCGATGGTTCGCTGTTCGAGCTGAACCGTGCGCTTTCGGAGAAGATCGCAAAAGGCGAGATTGATCTGCAGACACCGGGGCTGGCCGAGCATCTCTGGCAGACCACGATGGACAAGCTAGCCGTCGACCAGCCGAACTATGGGTCCTACAAGCGAGAGCTGGGCGACACAACGAGATCGTAGTTATGTCGTCATGCCCGGGCTTGTCCCGGGCATCCACGTGCTTCTTCATCGAAGTGCCAAAGAACGTGGATGGCCGGGACAAGCCCAGCCATGACGGAGAGGGTAGATAACTTACTTCCCCACCCACTTCGGCGGGCGCTTCTCGGCAAACGCCTTCGGGCCCTCGATGTAATCCTGCGAGGCTGCCATCGCCTTCACCGCGGGGTAATCGCGCTGCTCGTTGATTGCCTGCTCCAGCGACACGGCCAGGCCGCGTTCGATGGTCTGCTTGGAGGCGCGGATTGACATCGGCGAGTTCTTGCAGATGGTCTCGGCCCAGCGCACGGCAGCGGCGAGCGCTTCGCCCTGCGGCACGACCTCGTTGACGAAGCCGAGCTCGTGGCCTTCCTTCGCGCTGACGTGGCGCGCGGTGAGGATCATGCCCATTGCGCGCTTCAGCCCGATCTGCCGCGGCAAACGGTGCAGGCCGCCGGCGAGCGCGGCGAGACCGACGCGCGGTTCCGGCAGCGCGAAGGTCGCATTCTCGGCGGCAATGATGAGGTCGCACGCGAGTGCGATCTCGAAGCCGCCGCCCATCGCCACGCCATTGACGGCGGCGATGATCGGCTTGTCGCAGTCGAAGCGCGAGGTCAATCCACCGAAGCCGCCCTTGTCCCAGCCGCGCTTGCCGCCGGCCGCCTGCCATTTCAAATCGTTGCCGGCGCAGAACGCCTTGTCGCCGGCACCGGTGACGATCGCGACCCATTGCTCGGGATCGGCGGAAAAGTCGTCGAACACCTTGTTGAGCTCGAAATGCGCGTCGATATGCAGCGCGTTGTACACCTCGGGGCGCGACAGCGTTACGATCGTGATCGGGCCCTTGCGTTCCACCTTCGAGAATTTCAGATCCATATTCGCTCCCGCTGATTTTCTGTGGCGAAGAATATTGGCCGCGATATTAGCGCCGGCTTGGGGTTTGATGCCACTCAATTACGCAAGCAAGGCGCGCATGCCAAGCGCGACGTGATTGCTTGACTTGAGCGCCGTCTTCTCACCTTAATCGACGAAGCAGGAGCGCGCAGCGCCTAAACGCAAAACGACAATCAACGATATCTCCGGGAGAGACTGCCTTGGATTTCAACCTGCCGGCCGACCTCGTCGCCTATCTCGCCGAACTCGATTCCTTCATCGCGCGCGAGATCAAGCCGCTGGAGGAGGCTGACGACAACATCCGATTCTTCGACCACCGCCGCGAATGGGCGCGCACCGATTTCGACAATGGCGGCCTGCCGCGGCACGAATGGGAGGCGCTGCTGCGCAAAGCCAAGGACCGCGCCGATGCCGCAGGCCATCTGCGCTTCGCGATCCCGAAACGCTATGGCGGCAAGGACGGCTCCAACCTCTGGATGGCCGTGATCCGCGAGCATTTTGCCTCCAAGGGTCTAGGCCTGCACAACGACCTGCAGAATGAGCATTCGATCGTCGGCAATTTCCCTGTCGTCACCATGCTGGACCGCTACGGCAACGACGCGCAAAAGGCGATGATCGACGGCTCGATCACTGGCAAATACCGCATCACCTTCGGCCTCACCGAGCCCGACCACGGTTCCGATGCGACGCATATGGAGACCAAGGCGGAGCCTGCGGCCCGAGACAACGTCAAGGGTTGGCTGATCAACGGCGAGAAGATGTGGACCACGGGCATGCATGTCGCGACCCACTGCGCGCTGTTTGCGCGCACGTCAGGCAATGATGGCGACGCGCGCGGCATCACCTGCTTCCTGGTGCCGGCGAAATCGGAAGGCGTGAAGGTCGAGCAATACATGTGGACCTTCAACATGCCGACCGATCATCCCCGCGTCAGCTTCACGGATGTGTTCGTGCCTGAGGATGCGTTGTTCGGCGAGGTCGGCCGCGGGCTGTCGCTGGCGCAGTGCTTCGTGCACGAGAACCGCATCCGCCAGGCCGCGAGCTCGCTCGGCGCTGCCGTCTACTGCATCAACGAAAGCGTCAACTATGCGCGGGAGCGAAAGCCGTTCGGCAAGGCGCTGGCCGAGAACCAGGCGATCCAGTGGCCGCTGGTCGAACTCGCCACGCAAGCGGAGATGCTGCGTCTCTTGATCCGCAAGACCGCCTGGGAAATGGACCAGCTCACCCAGGCGCAGGTCGAGCACACGCTCTCCGACAAGGTCTCGATGTGCAACTACTGGGCAAACCGCCTGTGCTGCGAGGCCGCCGACCGCGCCATGCAAGTCCACGGCGGCATGGGCTATTCACGCCACAAACCGTTCGAGCACATCTACCGCCACCACCGCCGCTACCGCATCACGGAAGGCAGCGAGGAAATCCAGAAGCGCAAGGTGGCGGGCTTCCTGTTCGGCAATATGGGAGCGGGGAAGCGCTAGGCCGTGTGGACAGTTACCTTATCCAGAGCAGAGTGGCGGCAATGGCGACGACGGCGAAGTAGTTTCG
>NZ_JBEGDB010000335.1:0-8056 GCF_043638955.1 Bradyrhizobium sp. 31Argb
GATTCTCCTGCCACCCGAAAACTTGCCGATCCTCGAATGGCTCGGTATCAAAACGTCAAAATCACTGTGATGAACCAGTAGGTGATGGTGGCATATCCATAGTGGATCGTGTTCACGATGACCTTGCGTTCGATGGCGTGGGCCACCGCTTCCCGAACCCGCTTGTCCCTGAAGTACTGGTTGTCGAGGTTGAATTCGAGACGTGTCACGTTGTACGAATAGCTTGCGCCTTTGGTCTCGAATTTCAAGTTCGGGAGGCTTTTCAGGCGGTCGAGATCGGATAGCGCCACGGGGGTGCGATAGCCGAAGTCCACGCTGCCGGATTCGAACGCAATCGAGCGGGCGGCCGCATCGGGAATGAACTTGACCACCAGTCGGTCGATCTTCGGATCGGGTTTACCCCAGTAGTCTGGGTTGCGCTCGTAGACGATATAGTTGCCGCGCTGCCATTCCTTGAACTTGAACGGGCCCGTGCCGATCGGCGTGTTGCCGTTGGGGTTGGACGCGGCGTCCGTGCCCTCATAGAGATGCTTCGGGACGATGGGTGTCTCGGTCGAGGCAAACGCTTTGATCAGATAGGGCGCAGGTTGCGACAGCTTGATCACCAGGGTCTGTGGATCAGGGACTTCCACTGATGTCACATTGGCAAAGGTGGAGCGCCCGCGTGGATGCACCTTCTTCAGGAGGTTGATCGAGAAGGCGGCATCTTCGGCGGTGAAAGGCTTGCCGTCGTGCCAGCACACGCCTTCCCGCAGCTTGAAGCTGTATTCTTTGCCGTCCGGGCTGATGTTCCACGAGGTGGCGAGGAGTGGCTCCGGGCTGAGATCTTCGTTGTATTCAAGCAGGCCTTCGGTGACCTTGCCGCTCACGGCGAGGGCGGTTGTGGCGACGTTCGTGAGGGAGACGAGGGTCGGCGGTTCGGTGGCGAGCACCATGGTGGCCGTCTCGGCGTGGGCGGGCATAAGCCATGCGCCAGCGCAGAGCACGGTCGATGCCAGCACGCTTTTGATCCATCGGGTGGTCCTCCTGCTCTCCGGCAAGCTGCCTCGTGCGGGTCCGCAGCCGTTTTGGCGTTGCCCGATACGTTCAATCGTCATCGTTCCCCTCAGTTATCTCGACAGCTTTGTCTCGATTTTAGCGGACTGCGTCTTGCGCGCGGTCCAGCTGGTTGGCCCCGTTCGCGCCCCGACGCGCGCCGGGAGGTTGCTACAGAATTGCTTATGGATGGCCGTGATGATGCGCCGATCCTCATCTGCCTCTGTCCGCCCAACGCTCGACATTGAAACGCTCGGAAAACCTGCGTGCCTTCTAATTGAGCCTGTCCACGAAGCGGGCACAATTTAAAAGTTCGATGCCAACCGGTAAGGAAATCTAATCGATTGCATGAGGTCCGCTTGAACGTACTGCTGTAGCTTTGATTTTTCGTGTGTTTCTCTGGCGCAAGAAAATGCGGCCAGAATACATTAGGAATTCTGATGTTGGGGCATGGCAGAATTAAATTGTTGGACGGTTCCCTGTGGCGTAGTCCTGCAGACAGATACCGCTCTCGCTGTCATTTGCCGTCGAGGAGACCCCATGGGTGTGAATGAGACCCGTCGCGACACGGTTCGTTCGACGATCGAACGCATTAGAATTGCTACTGCAAAGGCTCCCTTGGAGCGCGCTGTGCTCAACGAGGTCCTCATCGAACTCCGCGGGCTTGCAGCTCGCGCCGAACTCTGGTCGCCAGACGCATATCCGCTGCCCGACGTCGAGACACGCCAGGCGCGCTACCTGATCCAGGAAGATCCCGATCGCAGTTTCGCCCTCTATCTGAACGTGATGTTGCCCGGACGGCGCATTCCGCCACACAACCACACGACCTGGGCCTGCGTCGCAGGGATCGAAGGAGAGGAGCACAATTTCGTGTACCGTCGCCTCGACGATGGGACGAAGCCCGGACACGCGGAGCTCGAATTGTCCGATCTCGTTGTCGTGGGACCGGGCACGGGGATAGCGTTGATGCCTGACGACATCCATTCGGTGGAGATCCGTGGCGACAAGCCCATTCGTCATCTGCACATGTATGGTCGAGCGCTTGAGACGCTGACTGAACGCTCCACCTTTGATCTTGAGGCCAAGACGGCGAAGCCCATGGCGATCGGCGTTCAGACCCGACGCTGACACTGGAATCTCGAACAGATGAACGAAGCATCGACTGCCGCCGCTGCGGCGCCGGCGCGTATTGGCGCGCGCGAACTCAAGCGCTGGCTCCATGATGGCGCCGAGATCGCCCTGCTCGATGTGCGCGAGCATGGCCAGTATGGTGAAGCACATATCTTTCTTTGTGTGTCCCTACCCTACAGTCGGCTTGAAAGCGACATCCAGCGCCTGGTGCCGCGGATCGGCACTCGCATCGTCATCTATGACGACGGAGCGGAGGGCGTCGCGCCCGGGTTGGCCGAGCGAGCTGCCGTCCGCCTGACCGCCCTCGGCTACGAGCACGTGTTCATTCTCGAGGGCGGCGCGCCTGCATGGCGCGAGGCCGGGTTTCAGTTGTTCGCCGGCGTGAACGTGCGCAGCAAGACCTTCGGCGAACAGGCCGAGCTGTCATTTCATACACCGCGCATCAGCGCGCGCGAGCTGTCCGATCGGCTCGTGCGTGGCGATGACTTGGTGGTGCTCGACGGTCGCCCGGTCGACGAATACCGCAAGATGAGCATCCCGACGGCGGTGTGCTGCCCCAATGGCGAGCTGGCGCTGCGAGCCGATCTGCTTGCGCCAAATCCCTCGACCACCATTGTCGTCAACTGTGCCGGACGCACGCGCAGCATCATCGGCGCGCAGACCCTGATCGATCTGGGTCTCCCAAATCCGGTGTTCGCACTCGAGAACGGCACCCAGGGCTGGTTCCTGGAAGATCTGCCGCTGGATCATGGTGCCGACCGGTTCTATCCGGCGCCGCCTGCCGACGAACGGCTGCCGGAGCTGCGCCGACGCGCTCTCGACTTTGCCGCGCGATGGCAGGTGCCGTTTGTGCATGCCGACACGGTGGACACCTGGCTGACGGATTCAGGGCGCACGACCTATCTTTGCGACGTGCGCACGCCGGAAGAGTTCGCCGCCGGCAGCCTGCCACGGGCCCAAAGCACTCCGGGCGGCCAGCTCATCCAGGCGACCGATCAATTCATCGGGACATGTGGTGCCCGCTTGGTGGTGTTCGACAGTGAAGGCGTGCGTGCGCCGGTGATCGCGGCCCGCTTGCGACAGATGGGCTGGGATGCGCAGGTACTCGTCGAAGGCGCGGCAGCGCACCTGTCTCCTCTTCACGAAAGGCCGCTGCCGTTGCCGCTGCCGCTGCTCCGCACGGTTTCAGCCGACGCGCTCGCCGGCATGGACGGGATTCTGTTGCTCGATCTGCGTTCGAGCTCGGCCTATCGGAAGGGGCACCTGAAGGGGGCTGTATGGACGATCCGCCCACTGCTTGCGAGCCTGGCGCTGCCATCCGGCATGCGCGTGGTGCTCATAGCCGATACGGCCGAGACGGCGCGGCTTGCGGCCCTGGATCTTGCCGAGCGCGGCGTGCACGATCCGCTCCTGCATGTCGCTGATTCGAAAGCGTGGGCAGCCGCCGGTCTTGCGGTGGAAGCAACGCCGGTTCTCCCGGCCGACTCGAACTGCATCGATTTCCTGTTCTTCGTGCATGATCGGCATCAGGGCAACAAGGAGGCAGCGCGCCGGTATCTGGCTTGGGAGACAAACCTCCTGTCTCAGATCGATTCAGAGGAACGCGAGGCTTTTCGCATATGAAATCCTGGCTCGGTGTTTACGGGCTCCCTGAGCACGAAAGAAAGACAGCGGGCTCGCCGGTTCAAACGTTTGGCTTGCCGCCAGTTGCCTCGTACGCGGCACGGAGGCGGTGATGCGGCCTCTTCGTCCAGCAACGCGGCTTCTGCGCGCCGGACGTTCTGACCGCGGCTGGGTCAACACGCCGGTTACCCGGGGCGGCACCTTTGTTTTTGATTATGTTGAAAATTGGCGTGACACGCGAGCGCGGCGTGAGCATGAGCGTCTGTGTCCTACGGAGCGCAGGGGACAGACAGCACGCACGCGCTCGAGGATGCGTCGGCGGAGCTCGAGGGGGGTATCGTGCCGCCCTTTATCCTACCGGACAGGCTGCGATCGCAACAATGATGCTCGCAACGGCTGAAGGCCGACGATCATGTACTGATCACCGACGCAGGCCATCGTTGCGGCGATCGAAACGGTGCTTGATGAGCCTAAGCTGCATACGCGCGACCTTAGGGGACCGGCGAGCACGGCCGCGTGTGGCAAGGCCTTTGCCGACGCGCTTGGTTGACGGGCGCACATCGCGGAGCCGCGAGCAATCAATCACCACACTTGCCGAGAGCGCGGCCATCCGCGCCGTTCTTGATGCGCACGCGGCTGATAGTCGCACCGAGGCCGAACGCAATGCTGATCGGACATCACGGCCCGCGGCGCGGGCATTCGAGGAGCTGTTAGACGATCCTCAGACGCCTCGCTCGGAAAAATAGATTAATGACCCGGCCTGCACTTGCCAGTGTCCACGAAAGCGGCCGCCGCGCTCAGCCGGGGCAATTCTACGAGGTCGACAACTTGAAACTACCATCGGAATGTCTCACTGGCCTCATCGCGGGCCCACAGTACGACCGCGGAGCTGGAAGGGCGCTCCCTTTCGAATTTTCCACGACCTAGCTCGCTTTCAAACGACCTGCGGTTTGCGGCCGTTCAACACCGCTCTTCAAGCGTGTAAAGCGACTCTCGCCCAGACTCGCGAACTGCTTTATGCGAAAGATTGGATGACGTATCGTAGGTTTGGCTGGTGTGGGGAAAGGCGGTAGCGCTCCCCCGCTACCATCGGTCTCGTCACCCTAGAACAGTTCGGGGACACCTCGATCCCGCAAAGCTCTGCAAGCTTCCCCCTGACTTCGACTTCGAAGGATACGGTGTTCGGCGGTGCTGTCACCATGACGGCCGAAAAGAGTGTGCGGATTGCATCGATCACGCGGGGACGATGGTCTGCCAATGCCTTGCAATGCCTTGTCCCTTTCCAAAGCCTCCGCCAAATCGACCACGGCACGCTTGTATAGGCCTCAGCGCGGTGGGATGCAGGGCAATCACATCCGGCTCTTTGGCCATCTGTCGAAGCCCCTCGGCGATTTGATAGCGCTCGTCCTTCAGTTCGTTCATTCGGGGTGCGATGATATCGAGGGGCACAGTCCTGTGTGTACCGAAAACCGGCTAGACCCGAACGTAGTGATGATGAAGCCCGCCAAGGATGGCGTGGAATTGAATGCCTCCTATCCGCTGAACCGGACGAGAGACCGGCGCATCCTTATCCAACGACCGATGCGTTCTAATGTCATTGTAGTAGCGGGCATAGGATCGCAGCATCCGGCGGAGATGGGCCTCGCTGAAAACGACGATATGATCCAAACACTCACGCCGGATCGATCCGATCAGCCGTTCGGCACGGCCATTCTGCCACGGCGAGGCTGGGGCGGTCGGCTTGTCCCGGATGCCCATGGCGCGCAATCGGCGCGTGACAACGCTGCCATGGATCCGGTCGCGATCGCGGATGAGGTAGTGCGGAGCCTCGTCCCAAGGAAATGCCTCGGTTATTTGACGGGCCACCCATTCCGCCGTCGGATTTGCGGTGACGTTGATCCAGACGAGGTCTCTGCGGTCCAGCCGGACGACGACGAAGGCCCAGAGCAGGTCGAACCCGATCGTTGGAACAACGAACAAATCCATGGCGGCAATGTCCGGCGCGTGGTTGCGCAAGAAGGTTTGCCATCCCTGGCTGGGTGCCCGCGTCGCTTCACCATGTACTTGGCGACGCTCGACTGCGCGATCTCAAACCCGAGCTTGAGCAGTTCGCCATGAATGCGTGGCGCGCCCCAAAGCGGATTGTCGACGCTGATCCGCCGGATCAACACGCGCAGCCCGGTGTCGATCGGCGGTCGGCCTCCTGGAGATCGCGACTTCCAACGCCAGTAGCAGCGAAAGCCGGCCCGATGCCACCGCACGAGCGTCTCGGGCCGGATGATGGTGAGGACCGACAGGATTGACGGAAACCAGCGATACAGCCGGACCAGGAACCAGCGATCCTGGTTCGTGAGCCGGACGCGACCAAGCAGCCTCCGCCGCAAGACCATCAATTGATGTCGAAGCGCCGCGTTCTCAGCTTCAAGCCGCGGCCTCGACTTGAACGGCGAGGTCGGGACGGCCAGCACGAAACAGAGAAGCCCGATCATTCCATTAGCTTAGGCGATTCCTTCACATCATCAACTCGGACAAGGTTTTCGGTACACACAGGTTTCCCCGGAGGTCATCGTTTTCAAAACGGCGGTGGGCCGGGCTTGCCGAGGGGCACCCGCGGTCCGCTCAGCATTCTCATGGTCGTCATCAGAATGACAGCCAGAATCGGTGCCAGTAATAGTCCGCCGGAAAACAACGCAGTGTTCAATGCCGTCGTTAAGAGCGTGAACAGGCCCAGGAATGTCGCGCTCAAGACAGCGATCGCAACCACCGATTTGCCTCGTGCCAGGAATGTCAGATCAATGCCACGGCAGATCGCGCCAGCAATGATGCTGTACACAAAAACGCCGACGTAGGAGAAATCCGTCCAGGCATCCGCGATAGACAGAGTAGGGCTGGTGATGTCGTGGGTGTTATGCCAGATATAGCTCACTAAACCGTAGCTCGGAACATAGGGAACGCCCGTCAGAATTGCGATAGGGCGAATGTTGGCGCCCCACATGAACGGGTGCAGCGCCGGGAAAACGGCGAAATTCTCGACGAGCGTCTCGTTCTCCATTTCGAAGACGCGCGAATAGACCGTTTCGATGAACGAGGCTCCCTCCGGAAGAATGACAATCAGCCGCGTAGCGGTATAGATCAGGAGCAAGACCACGAAAGCACCCGCGACCGTTGCCCGCCATGAGATCCTGTTGGTGAAGGTGAGCATGCCAGCCAGTGCGATTTGGATCAGAAAGAATGCTGGCGGCGCCTTGCTCAACAGCTCGATCTTTCCGATTATGGCAACCAGAAAGAGCAGCACCGCCGCCAAAACTAACGGCCAGCGTCTGCGCAAAGTCCCAGCGAGAAATCCCCAGATCACCAGCATGGGCGCAACGGCACTGAGCAGCACGCGGTAAACATAGCTAGGGCTGTCGGCGAAATGGGCGCGATAGGCGTCCCGCGCGTCATTGTCGCCCTTGATCGAATAAAAGTGCTGGATCGTGCCGAGGTGGTTTTCGCGGACCGAGACAAAGAGCATGAACAGAAACAGGACAGATATGGTAATCAGCAAAATGAGATGACCATGCTGCTCGTCGCGAACGGGCTCGCCGCTCCACTTTGCGACCGCGGCGTCGGTTAAGGTTGCGCGCGCGGAAAAAAGGCGACCTACGAGCTCGATGCCGACGATAACGCCGACATACATCAAGGCGAGCGAGAAGTTCAAGGATATGATAACGGGATCGATATCCCCGATCTTTTCCTTGATCAGCGGGAACATCGATGAGAAGACCCTGATGTTCCCCAAGAGTGGCCGGATCAGAAAGCCAAATTGTCCTGAGGATAGGGTAAAGCTCAAAGCTGCCGGCCCATAAATGAGTAGCAGCGAGCCGACCAGCATCGTCGTCGTCGTGACGAACAGCCGCAGTCGCAGGATGAGGTAGAGCGCTGCAGCGATCATGGCAGCGGCAGCGATGACATAGCTAGTGAACAGCATTATTACTCTAACGGAACTGGTAAGGTCACAACAGCATACAGATCGGCGAACTCCAATTCATCCCTTCTGGAGCTGCTTGTTTCGTTATGATTAGTTTAGGCTCACGTTGAACACCCCTCCGACGCAACGAAGGAATCACGACTCTCGATTCGAGGGAAATCCAAAATGGAATTGCAAAATACCCGAGCATCGAGCCGCAAAAGGTTGCAATCTCAAACGTCGCCTTAGGCCGTGTGGACAGTTACCTTATCCAGAGCAGAGTGGCGGCAATGGCGACGACGGCGAAGTAGTTTCGCG
>NZ_JBEGDB010000336.1:0-7990 GCF_043638955.1 Bradyrhizobium sp. 31Argb
AACGAATCGTTCCATCCAAAGCTTGAATCACAGCCAAGCACGAATGAGAATCCTGAATCCCAACAGACCCTAGAACATTGTTCCACTTGAGCGTGGGCCTCGCGTTCAGCCGTCTACTTCGAGGCGGCGACCCCTTGCTGCGCGCTTTACCAAGACGATATGAGACATGGCGCATCCGCCGACGACGGCATAGTGCGTCTGCAAATCGCCAGTTCAAAAAGCCCAAGGAATCAATTCTTAATTGGGAGTAGCGATCATGCCTGCCAGAACCACCGTCGAAGCCTTCATTGCCCATGTGATTTCCGGCGACCACGTCGGCGCAATCCGCGACTGGTATCACGATGACGCGTGGACGCAGGAAAACCAAGCGCCGCCCCTCCAAGGGGGCCGGGAGGCGCTGATGAAGCGTGAGGCCGCGATGATGGAGCGCAGCCAATCGGTTAGAACCGAACTACTTGGCGGTCCGATGATTGAAGGCGACCAGGTTGCGATTCGCTGGCGCTTCACCTTCGTCTTCAAGGATGGAGGCAAACTGCAACAGGAAGAGGTCGCATGGCAAACCTGGCGAGGTGAGAAGATTGCCACAGAAACATTCTTCTATGACCCGGCACAGCGCGGTTGACACACGCTTGATGTGTCAACCCCGTCGTGTGGGGGGCCGCGCCGGGTCGTTATGTTTCCGCGTTGGCCTCATTGCCACCTGCCCTGCGCGCACGCGAAGTCTGGCCGCTGGTCTCTCGTGAGCATCACCGCCGCACAATCGCCGCCACCTGCGAGAGTCGGCCGCCGAGACCGTCGCCCTGCTTCCGCGCCATCCTGATCGTCCGCTTTCGGGAGGAGACAAGTAGTCCTGAAGGGCCGAGATGGGTCGCATGCTGGCGGGCGGCTCAGCAGCCGTTTCGGAGCGAGCTAGAGTTCCTTCCTGCCGATCACAATTTGACGTCAGCACAAACCGGTTGGCGTATGGTGTACCACCGTTTTGAACCGTCCATAGGGCGGCCCGGGTGATGGCGGTCCGAACGTTATTCGTCCCAACCCAGAACATTGGCCGGGATGTGGCGGTGTAAAGGATGACGCAAAATCATCAATTCGCGATTCTCTTTCCGTTGATGGTTGGCGTAGGCGCAGTCGTATGTACGATCTTCGTCCATGCGCTCGCGATGGTCGCGACGGTAAACCTCTTTCGCTATGAGAGGAAACGCGGGCGCGCAGGCAGCGGCGCCTTGATCGATCTTTCAATCCTGGCGCTGGCTATATCTTTCGCGTTCGTAGCGCACCTGATTGAGATCGCTTTATGGGCAGCGTTGCTCGTCCTCTGTGGAGAATTTAAAGAATTCGGAATCGCCTACTACTGCTCGGCGGTCAACTACTCGACTCTGGGCTACGGGGATGTGCTTCTGACCCCGTCGTGGCGGTTGCTGGGACCGCTGGAGGCAACGAACGGAGCGCTCATGTTCGGTGTTTCGGCCGCAATGGTCTTTGCTGTTATACAACGCTTGGTTCTGGCTAGGTTTGAGGATCTTAGGCACTGAGTATTTGTCAGAATCGTTGCTATCTTGACGTGCCTGGCGAACGAAAGGTGGATCGCCAAGATGATTGAATGTAAATCCGGTGGGCGGAGCGGCATCGGGCGCAAAGACAGAGAGGCGATATATGCCTGCACCGATCTCATCGATCCTGGTTTCCATGACAAGCTCTCCCAACAGTGACCTTACGGTCGATTAGCGGCCGAGTTGTGGATTTGCCGGATCGGCGGCTCCCTGCCAATACGCGACATCGTTCTGTCATCTCGTCGGCGCGCGGCATCCGGCATGGACACCTTATTCGGCACCGATATGTGCGCCTTTCTCAGCCACCGAACGCTTCATCAGCAGCACCGCAAGTATCGGCGCCAGCATCACCACGGCCAACAGCCAAAAGACATCGAAATAAGCAAGTGACGATGCCTGCTGCTGCCGCAAGTTCTCGAGCGCCTGCCAGGCCAGTTGCTGCGCTGCGGACGGGTCGCCGGTCTGCTGCAGGAACACTGCCTGGGCCTGATGGAGGAAGGAAGCCACATTAGCGTTGAAGGAATCAAGGGGCTCGCCAAGCCGCAGAGTGTGAAACTGGTCGCGGCGCTCCTGAATTGCCTGCGCCAGCGATGTCCCCACACTGCCTCCCTCGTTGCGAAGCAGACTGAGCAGACCGACCGCCGCTCCACGCAACAACGGTGGCGTATAGAGATAGGCCGCTACATTCGCAGGCGCAAAGCACATCGAGAGTCCGAAGACCAGCATCACCCGAGGCCAGACGACCTGGCCCGGGCTGATGTCGAGGTTCATTTGCGACATCCAGTAGTTTCCGACCGCCATGACCAGCAGGCCGGCGGCGATCAACCACCGGGCATCGGTCCCTCGGCCAAGTGCCAGGCCGACAAACGGCATTGCCAAAAGCGCGGCGAACCCAGCCGGCGACATGACCAACCCCGCGCTGAGAGCATCATAGCCGAACAGAGATTGAAGCAGGGCTGGCAACGATGTGCTGGCGGCGTAGAGGACTGCGAAAGCGCAAAAGATGATGAAGCAGCATGCAGCGAAATTTCGCTCCCGCAGGGGGCGGAAATTGACCACTGGGCTGGGGTGGCGTAACTCCCAGAAGATCAGCGCGGTCAGACCCACAACGACAAGAATTGCCAGTGTCTGCACACGCCAGAACGGATCGCTCAGCCAGTCCCACTCCTGTCCCTTGCTGAGCATCACCTCCCAGGAGACCATGACGATCACCAGGAGTGACAGGCCGAGTACATCAAAACGCAACGGCTGCCTTCTCAATTCCAAACGCTGCCTTGTGAGATAGTCCGGATCCCGGAGTAGCGCATAGCAGGCAGCAAGCGCCAGCAGACCGACCGGAACGTTGATGAAGAACACCCAGCGCCACGAATAACTGTCCGTGATCCAACCGCCAAGGGTCGGACCGACGACCGGCGCCAAAAGGGCAGCCAAGCCAAAGAGCGTCATCGCAATGCCTTGCTTCTCCTGCGGAAAGGCGTCCAGCAGCACGCTTTGGCTGGAAGGCTGAAGACCGCCGCCCGCCAGGCCCTGCATGACACGAAACACAATCAGCTGACTGAGGCTGGTTGCCATTCCACACAAGCCGGAGGCGAGGGTGAAGACGGCGATCGACAGCAGGAAGTAGTTGCGGCGACCGAGATGCGCCGACAGCCAGCCGGTAATCGGCAGGATGATGGCGTTGGCGGCGAGGTAGCTGGTGATGACCCATTCGCCGTCGTTGACGGTCGCCGACAGGCCGCCGGCGATATATCGCAGTGCGACCACAGCGATGGTGGTGTCGAGCACCTCCATGAAGGTCGGTATTATGACGACGGCGGCTACAAGCCACGGGTTCACCTCTGTCGGGGATCTGGAGGGTGAAAGTGCCAACTCGGTCATTTGTCGACACCCGGTGGGCTCGCAGCCGGAGCGCCGGCCGGCGATGGTTGCATGTTGCTTTGAAGGAACTTCCCGGCATCGGGTCCGGTGGGTGGCTTGTTGATATTGACGTATGGAACGACCGATGTGCCGATGAACAGAGGGGTCTTGTCCGGGTCGTATCCTTCAAGCTCGATCCGAACCGGGAGTCGCTGGACGATCTTGACGAAGTTGCCCGTGGCATTCTGCGCCGGGAGCAATGCGAGCGTCGATCCGGTCCCCATGGTGAAGCCCGCGATACGGCCCTTGAAGACCTGTTTGCCGCCGTACATGTCGACATAGAGATCGGCAGCCTGACCGATCCGCAAGTCGCGCAACTGCGTCTCCTTGAAGTTGGCATCGACCCAGATCTCGCCGAGCGAGCGGATCGCCATCAAGTTCTGCCCGACCTGGACATCATTGCCGGGATTGACATTCCGGCGCGTGACGACGCCGTCGATATCAGCGACAACGTCGCAATAGCGAAGGTCGAGTTCAGCCAGAGCGAGGTCGCGTTTGGTAGCCTCGAGCTTGGCCTCGGCTTGCTTGACGGCCGGCGCTTCCGCCGCCAGTCGATCGAAGGTGCGGTTGATGTCGCCTTGGGGGTCGGCGTTTTCGAACTCGTCGACCATCTGCTTCGGAGACTGGTTGTAGGAGTGGAGAACGCCGAGCTCAGCCGCTGTCTGAATCAGCGCTGCCTGCGCCTGCAGGACCGAAGAAAACGTCTGATCGAGATTGGGCGGTACCTGGTCGAGATCGGCGCTGTCTTCGGGCTTCTCCTGCAGGCCCAAAGAGACACGGATCTGATTCACATCCGCCAATGCCTGGACGACTCCGGCTTGGGCAATCGACAACGATGCCTGACGCTGATCATAAAGCTCGCGGCTTGCCGTATCAGTTTCGACCAGCTTCGACGTCCGGTCGAACTCCTGCTGCGCCAGTGTCAGTGTGGCCTTCGCCTTCCTGAGCGCGGCGACGCGAGCATGCAGGAGCGCTATCTGGTTTTCGACATTCTCTATCGCCTGTTGCAACTGCCAGCGCCGGCTCCTGGCCTGTGCTTCGATGCCGCGCACCGCGGCCTTGGTCGCCTGGAGATCCGCCTCTGCGGTATCGACGGCCGCCTTCTTCACTGCGACTGCGTCCCGGAACGGCTCCTTGTCCAGTTCAACGAGAAGATCTCCCTTGTGCACACGGTTGTTGTCATCCACCAAAACCCGGGCAACCTGGCCATGGACACGGGGAGCGACGAACGTCACGTGACCGTTCACGAACGCATCATCGGTCGAAACCGTGCTGAGCACGAACCGGATCCAGGGAATGCCATACACCGCGGCCGCAATGACCACAGCGCCGAGCACACCGATCAGCAACTTTCGCCGCCGTGTGAACCGTTGCTTCGCTGGTGGGGCGGGCGTCGAAACAGGATCTGCCTGCCGTAATTTCCCGTCACGATCGACCGTAGCGCCCGCTTTAGCTGTTGCGGGCGTGTCGACCGCAACTGACTCGTTGCCATGCTCGGTTATCTCGGGAGGCATTGGATATCCCTCCTAACGATTGTCTCTCAACGCAATCGGGTCGCGTTGATCGCCGACACTTATGCTTCTCGTTGTCGTGGTCGATCGACTGCAGCTCTATCTTTGCAAATGGATGCTCGGCGGGACTTCCAGCGCCATGACACTGGCTCAAAGCTCGGGGAACTGCTTGTTGTGGGTAGACGTCGTTAGCTCTTGCGAGCCACTACCTTGTCCCGTCGTGTCGCGGCGGGCCCGGGAAAAGCAGGTCGTTGGCTCGGGGCCAAAAGCCCGGCGTTGACCGGCGGCCGGTGCGTTCCATTTACCCAGCTTACCACCAACATGTCGGAATTGGCACGCCCAACTTTTACTCAGATCAGAACATCACATGGGAACCGTATCCATTCTGCACGTCGGGACAGACCGGGTAATGCCAGAACCAACCTTTCCTGGAAGGCATGGGACCGAATGTCTGTTGAGGGTCACAAACGGCCGTCGAGACTTCGCTGCTTCATGTCCGCTCTGACCCCAAGAGCCGATGTGGCAAAGGCCTAAGCGGTAGTCGTCGGCCTCAAGCCAGAAGCGGATGTTTTCCAGGGAATCCCGAGCGCCGCGGCCATGGCGTTTCTTTGGTTGCCGGTAACAGCTCACTCGTGGTGATATCGTTTCATGAGTCCATCCGTACGATCGCCCGCCACGAGCGGCCTGCGCATCCGGACGATGCGGCCGGACGAAATCTCTATTGCCCTGGATTGCGCGGCGGCCGAAGGCTGGAATCCGGGCCTCGCCGACGCTGCCTGCTTCGCCGCTGCCGATCCGGAAGGCTTCTTCATCGGCGAACTCGATGGCGCTCCGATCGCGACCGTCTCCTGCGTCAATTACGATGAGAGCTTCGCGTTTCTCGGTTTCTACATCGTGCGAAAAGACCTGCGCGGCCGTGGCTACGGTCTGCGCATATGGAACGCGGCCATTGCGCACGCTGACCGACGCGTGATCGGGCTCGACGGCGTGGTGGCGCAGCAGGAGAACTACAGGAAGTCCGGGTTCGAGTTCGCTTATGCCAACGTCCGTTACGGCGGCACCGTCGCGGCTCCGGATGCGCCGCAGGCAAATGTCGTCACGCTCGCCGACGTCCCGTTGGCGAGCGTGGAGGCGTATGACGCGACGGTGTTTCCGGCTCGGCGCACTGCGTTCCTGCGCGCCTGGATCGGCTCGCCCGGGCATGTCGGTTGCGCGCTCGTGCGCGATGGCGGGCTTGCCGGCTGGGGCGTGATCCGTCCGTGCCGGAGGGGCCGCAAGATCGGCCCGCTCATGGCCGACGACCGCGCGAGCGCCGAGGCAGTTCTGTCGGCTTTGCTGGCCCGCGTGGGCGACGGCGAGATCTTCCTCGACGTTCCCAGCATCAACTGCGACGCTGTCGCGCTGGCGCAAGACTTGGGCCTTGCGCCAGTGTTCGAGACCGCGCGCATGTATACCGGCGCAATACCGCCATTGCGACTGGAGCGGATATTCGGCGTCACTACCTTCGAGCTCGGATAGCGCAAACGCCTCTGCCTCAAATGGACGCGATAGCCAAGGCTCGAGGCTTTGGGCCGGGTCAGTCGTAGGCTACTCTGGTATCGGCTGGGCCTTTGGGATAGGTCCTTATGCCGTCGGGCCGGCTGCGGAAGCGGTGCCCAATCGAATTGCAATCCGAAGGAGTGATGACATCATGAAGCGCCGTACGTTTCTCACAGGCAGCGCCGTGGCCGGCGCGACGACGCTGGTTGCGGCACCTGCGATCGCGCAGTCGATGCCCGAGATCAAGTGGCGCTTGACGTCGAGCTTTCCGAAGTCGCTCGATACCATTTACGGCACGGCCCAGACCTATGCGAAATACGTGGCAGAGGCCACAGACAACAAGTTTCAGATCCAGACTTTTGGGGCTGGCGAGATCGTGCCCGGCTTGCAGGCGCTTGACGCCGTGAGCGTCGCGTCCGTCGAGATCGCGCAGACGCCGCTTTATCTCTACATCGGCAAGGAGCCGGTGCTTGCCTATGCGACGGGCGTGCCCTTTGGTATGAACCATCGCCACCAACATTCCTGGTGGACATTCGGCGGCGGTGCCGAACTCTGCGCCGAAGCCCTGAAGCCTTTCAAGGTGCATGCCATCCTGTGCGGCAACTCCGGCACGCAAATGGGCGGCTGGTTTCGCAAGGAGATCAAGACGGTCGATGATCTCAAGGGCCTCAAGTTCCGCATCGCGGGCATGGGCGGCCATGTGCTCGCAAGGCTCGGTGTCGTGCCGCAGCAGATCGCTGGCGGTGATGTGTATCCAGCGCTCGAGAAGGGGACGATCGATGCCGCGGAGTTCGTCGGTCCCTATGATGACGAGAAGCTCGGCTTCTACAAGGTGGCGAAGTACTACTACTTCCCCGGTTGGTGGGAAGGAGGCGCCATGCTGCACATGATCGTGAACGACGAGAAGTGGAATGCGCTTCCCAAGCAATACCAGGCGATCCTCACCCAGGCCGGGTCGGCAGCAGGCGCCTGGATGCTTGAGAAGTACGACAGCGTAAACCCCACGGCCCTGAAACGGCTTATTGCGAACGGAACGGAGCTGCGCGCGTTTCCGCAACCGGTCATGGAGGCCAGCTACAAAGCCACCCAGGACTATCTGAACGAGATTGCCGAGAAGAGCCCGCTCTCCAAGAAAACAAAAGAGAGCCACGACGCGTATATGAAGGACGTGCTTTTCTATACGCAGATCGCGGAAAACTATTACGACAACTATCTGCTCAGCAAAATACGCAAGGGCTGATTTCGCCCGATCTCGCCCAGAACAGCTTCGGGTCTGATTGAATCAGAACCGAAGCTGTTGATTCTTGTTTTGACGCACTTCCTGCGCAGATAAGTTTAAGCAATCTGCGTAAACTTGATTGCTATGCGAACCGGTGTCCACTTCGCTCCAAAACGCCCTAGTGGTTCATCACAGTGATTTTGACGTTTTGATACCGAGCCATTCGAGGATCGGCAAGTTTTCGGGTGGCAGGA
>NZ_JBEGDB010000337.1:0-7850 GCF_043638955.1 Bradyrhizobium sp. 31Argb
ATAGAAAGGGATCAGGAGCGGTCAGTTTCCAACTAACAAACCGGTTCAAGCGGTCCCGCTCCGCGGGTCCATTTCACGACATCACCCGCGCGACGCTGTCGAAGACGCAAATTAATCTGAAGATGATCCCGGGCGTCGACGGCCGTCTCGAAGTCTGCCAGCTCGTTGCGATCAACCTGACCGACATCAACGTCAAGGGCTCATGGATCGGCCCCGGCCGGCTGCATCTGGTGCCGCATGTCAATGCGCCGGTTGCGGATTTTCCGGTGCGCCGCGTGGTCGGCGCGCATCATTTCCTCGCCGATCTGACGCTGCCGTTCGGTCGCGTCGTGCACGATTACAACAAGGAAGCCGAGCAGGTTGCCGCGACCGGTCTCGCCGCGGAGTAGGCTGCGACATCAAACTGTAACAAAATCGTAATTGTATCGCGTGCTGACGTACGTGCGGGGTGGATGCTCCGCACGGGTCTTGTGCTGGCTGCAGCAGGGGTTAGCGATGCATCGCGTTGAGCTTCGGGCTGGTCATGTCGGCTGAACCAGCGAAAATCGTCAGCGTGCCCGCGGACGCCACCCCGGTGATCCCAGGTCTGGTGTGGGCATTCCGTCTGCATAGCGACGGCAACGCTGAATCCTTAGCCATCGATGCGCCGATCGAGTTCAGCCATGATGGCAGGCTCTGGCTGCATTTCAATCTGGCGGATGGTCGCACGCGGCAATGGCTTGCCGGCCTGCAGATGCCCGCGCTCGCGCGCGATCTGCTATTGTCGCACGACAATTTCCAGCAGCTTCACGTCATCGACAACTGCGTCTACGGCGTGTTCTCCGATCTCATCCGCGAGATCGATTCCCCGACCGAGGAAACCGGCTTCCTTCGCTTCGCGATGACCGAGCGTCTCCTGATCAGCGGCCGCCATCAGGCGCTGTGCGCAGTGGATGCCACGCGCCGCGTGCTCGAGGGCGGCCATCGTGTCGCGACGGTGGCGGCGCTGCTTGAGAAGATCATCGACGAGGTCGCCGACACCATGGACCGGATGGCCGACAAGATCGGCACCGAGATCGACGAAATCGAGGAGCGGGTGCTGTCCGGCGAGACCAAGTCGGAGATGCGCGCCGGGCTCGGCCGTTTGCGGCGGACCTGCCTGAGGCTGCACCGTCAGCTTGCCGGCTTGCGCGTCCTGTTCCACCGGCTCGAGCAGAAGAGCCCCGACAATCTCAGCCCGGCGCTACGCCTGCATGCCGCAAAGCTCGCACAGCGGCTCGATGGCCTCGACGACGATATCACCGAGCTGCGCGAACGCAGCCGGCTGCTCGAGGAGGAGCTTCGCTTCAAGCTGGAGGAGGAGAGCAACCGGCATCTGCACGCGCTGTCGGTCGTGACCATGATGTTGCTGCCGCCGACGCTGGTCACCGGCATCTTCGGCATGAACACCAAGGGGCTGCCGCTCACCGACGTCGACAGCGGCTTCCTGTGGGCCGCGGTGCTGTTGATCGGCGCCTCCGGCCTTGCCTACCTGATCATGCGTCGCCTGGGCATCGTCAAATAACGGGCTGCGGTATCATTGCATGTACCGAGTGCTCATCCGCGCGGTCACGGTATTCGCGGCGATCACCGCCGTTGCCCTCGCAGCCGCCCGCGCGGCAGATCAGCCCGACGGCGGCAACAAGGACCTGCGCGACAGGCTGGCGGATGCCGGCTACCAGTTCAGCCTGACCTATATCGGCGAGGGGCTCGCCAACGTCTCCGGCGGCATGCGTACCGGCGCGATCTATACCGGGCGTCTCGACCTTGGCACCACCATTGACCTTGAAAAGGTGATGGGCTGGACCGGCGCCACCTTCCACGCCAACATGTTCCAGATCCATGGCGACGGCCTGTCGCGCAGCTATATCGGCAATCTGATGCTGGTCTCGGGCGTCGAGGCGTTATCCTCCACGCGCCTCTACGAACTCTGGATTGAGCAGCAACCGCTCGGCGGCAAGCTTGCCGTCCGCGTCGGGCAGCAGGCTTCGGACGTCGAATTCATCGATAGCCAATACGACGACATTTTCATCAACTCCGCGTTGGGCTGGCCGGGCATCACCGGCATCAATTTGCCGGGCGGCGGCCCGTCACCGCCGCTTGCCGTCCCCGGCATCCGCATCAAGGCGGCGCTCTCGGACCGGATCACGGCCTATCTCGCACTGTTCGACGGCAGCGCGGCGCCGCCGGACGCGGACGACTCGCAGATCGCCAATGCCAACGGTCTTCTGTTCCGCGTCAACGATCCGCCCTGGTGGATCGGACAGCTCAAATACAAATTCGAGATCGGCGAGAGCCGGCTGCCGGCGACGATCACCGGCGGCGGCTGGTATCACATGATGTCGTTTCCCGATCAGCGCTTCTCGGCCGACGGCCTGTCGCTCGCCGATCCCAACAGCTCCGGCGATCCGGCATGGTGGCGCCGGAACCAGGGATTGTTCATGGTCTATGAGCAGCAATTGGCGCGCGCCGCACCCGGTTCGGACAAGGGCGTCGCATTCTTCATGCGGGCCTCGGTGAGTCCGTCCGATCGCAATCTGATCAGCACCTATGTCGACGGCGGCTTCCTGTTCACCGGTTTCAGCGATGCCCATCCGAACGACAGGTTCGGCATCGCGGCAACCTACGCCAGGATATCCGACCGCGCCCGTGCCTTCGACCGCGACACCCAGTTCTTCACCGGCACGCCATACCCGATCCGCGACTACGAGGCGATCCTCGAAGTCACCTATCAGCATGAGGTCAGGCCCGGCTTCCTGCTGCAGCCGGTGTTTCAATATATCGCGCATCCCGGTGGCGGCGCGGTCGACCCCTACGATCCCACGCAGACGCATCGCATCAAGGATGGCGTGATGGTCGGCGTGCGCACGACCATCGTGTATTAGCGGAGTGATAAGTGACGACGTCACTTCGCCAGCGCGATCGACGCTGCAACGAGGCAGAGTGCTCCGGCAATGAAGAAGGCGGGCAGGTAGCTTTCGTACACCGTCCGTGACAGGCCGGCGCCAAAGGCGGCGGCACCGGCGCCCAGTTGATGTCCGGCAAAGATCCAGCCGAATACGAGATTGGCGCGCTCGGCACCAAAACTCTGCGCGGTCAGGCGCACGGTTGGCGGCACGGTGGCGATCCAGTCGAGCCCGTAGAACATCGCAAACAGCGACAGACCGTAGAACGAGAAGTCCGTGAACGGCAGGAAGATGAGCGACAGCCCGCGCAAGCCGTAATACCAGAACAACAGCCAGCGGTTGTCGTAGCGGTCCGACAGCCAGCCCGAGATGATGGTGCCGAAGAAATCGAAAATGCCCATCGCGGCAAGCAGGCTCGCGGCCTGCACCTGGGGAATGCCGAAATCAAGGCACATCGGGATCAGGTGCACCTGGACCAGGCCATTGGTGGAGGCGCCGCAAATGAAGAAGGTCGCGAACAGGATCCAGAATACCGGGGACTTCGAGGCGTCGCGCAGCGTGCCAAGCGCCGCCGCCATGATCGGTGCATTGCTTGGCGGCGGCGCGGGGAGCGGCTCCTTGCCGGTGTCGCCGAACGGGCGGAGGCCGACGTCGCTCGGGCGGTCGCGCATGACGAGCAGCACCAGGAAGGCGGACAGGCCGAGCACGACGCACACCAGCGACAGCGCAATCCGCCAGCCGAAGCGCTCAGTGAGGCTCGCGAGCAGGGGCAGAAAGACGAGTTGGCCGGTCGCGACGCTCGCAGTCATGATGCCGATGACGAGGCCGCGCTGCGCGACGAACCAGCGCGCAGCGATCGTCGCGCCCAATACGAGCGCCGTCATGCCGGTGCCGATCCCGATCACGACACCCCACAGCAGCACCAACTGCCAGACCTGTGTCATCGCGAGCGAGGCAAGCAGGCCAGAGACCACTATGAGCTGGGCCGCCAAGGTCACATTGCGCAATCCGTAACGATTCATCAGCGCAGCCGCGAATGGCGCCATCAACCCGAACAGGATGAAACGGATCGAGAGCGCGGAGGAGATCTCCGCCGTGCTCCATCCGAACTCCTTCTGCAGCGGCACGATGAAGACGCCGGGCGCGCCGACCGTGCCTGCGGCGATCAGCGCGGTGAGGAAGGTGACGCCGACCATCACCCAGCCGTAATGGATATTGCGGCGGGTGAGGGTGGCCGCCAGCCAGTTCGAGATCATCGGGCCTCAGAAAATTCTACCTGGATGGAAGGCTAGCTTGTTAGGCACATACTGCCGCAAGGGGTGTATGACGTAAATGTCATACTTCCCTCATTTTAGGACATCCGGCCAGATTCTTGTTTTGACGCGTTTTCTTGACGCGAACCGGTATCCACTTCGCTCGAAAACGCTCTGTCTAGTGCGAGGCGCGCTCGACCGCGATCGCGGTGGCTTCGCCGCCGCCGATGCAGAGCGCGGCGACGCCGCGCTTCAGGTTCTGCGCTTCCAGAGCATGCAGCAGCGTCACGATCAGTCGCGCGCCGGTGGCGCCGATCGGATGGCCGAGCGCGCAAGCGCCGCCATTGATGTTGAGTTTTTCGCGGGGAATTCCGAGGTCGCGCTGCGCCGCCATCGCCACCACTGCGAAGGCCTCATTGATCTCGAACAGATCGACGTCGCCGGCGCTCCAGCCGACCTTGTCGAGCAGCTTGCGGATCGCCGGGATCGGCGCCGTGGTGAACCATTGCGGCTCCTGGCTGTGGGTGGCGTGGCCCTTGATCTCGGCCAGCACCGGCAGGCCGTCGCGATCGGCCAGCGAACGCTTGGCGAGGATCAGCGCCGCGGCGCCGTCGGCATTGGCGGAGGAGGCGGCCGGCGTGATGGTGCCGTTGGGGCGGAATGCCGGCTTTAATCCGGGAATTTTGGCAGGGTCGACCTTGAGCGGATGCTCGTCATTGGCGATCACGCGCGGGCCCGCTTTCTCCGTGATCGTGATCGGCACGATCTCGGCCTTGAAGGCGCCGCCCTCGACCGCGTTACGCGCCCGCGTCAGCGTCTCCATCGCGTAAGTGTCCTGGTCCTTGCGCGTGAACTGATAGGCCTCCGCGGTCGCCTCGCCGAAATCGCCCATCGAGCGTCCGGTCTCGTAGGCGTCCTCAAGTCCGTCCATCATCATGTGGTCGATGATGCGGTCATGGCCGGCGCGATAGCCGCCGCGCGCCTTGGCAAGCAGATACGGCGCGTTGCTCATGCTCTCCATGCCGCCGGACACCACGATCTCGGCCGAGCCGGCCTTGATGATGTCGTGGCCGAGCATGGTTGCCTTCATGCCGGAGCCGCAGACCTTGTTGACGGTGGTGGCGCCGGTCGCATCGGGCAGTTTGGCGCCGCGCGCGGCCTGGCGGGCCGGCGCCTGGCCCTGGCCGGCCGGCAGCACGTTGCCCATGAACACTTCGTCGACGCGCTCAGGCGAGAGCTTTGCCCGCTCCAGCGCCGCACCGATCACATGGGAACCGAGCTTGTGCGCGCTGAACGGCGACAATTCGCCCATGAAACGGCCAAGCGGTGTGCGGGCGGCGGAAAGGATGACGACGGGATCGAAGGCATTGGCCATGGCGGGCTCCCTGGAGGATTCTTGGTCACATGATGATGATCATATGATGCGCCGCAAAAATTGCAACGCCCGCCCGCATGAGAAATTGTCGTGCTTCATCCGCACCGCCGTCATCATCCGCCACCGGGTCGGCGCGAAGCGCCGCCCGATGACAGGCTCCGGCGGATGATCCAGTAACCACAAAACGACGTTCGGTGGTTACTGGATGCCCCGCCTTCGCGGGGCCTGACAACTAGCGCTTCCGCCCCAGGAACCCCTGCATCAGCCGCTGCGGTTCGCCGGTCAAGAAGGATTTCCCGAACACGCCCACGCTCAAATTGACCGACTCCGTCAGCGGCAGTTCTTCCCATTGCCGCAGCAAGTCCTTCTGGATGCGCAGCGCCTCGGGGCCGCATTCGAGCAGCGCCGCCACGGTGTGTTCGATCTCGGCGTCAAGCTCGCCTTGTTTTGCGACCTTGTCGACGAGGCCCCAGGCGAGCGCGGTCGGTGCGTCGATGTTCTCGGCGGTCATCACCAGCCAACGCGCGCGGCTCCAGCCGATCAGTCGCGGCAACAGCGCCGCATGGATCACCGAGGGGATGCCGACGCGCACCTCGGGCATGCCGAACCTCGCGTCATGCGCTGCGATCCGGAAATCGCAGGCCGCGGCCACTTCCAGCCCGCCGCCGAGACACCAGCCCGGCATTGCAGACGGTGAGGCGGACCACGCCGCGGGAATCGCGGTCGACGCCGCAATGGGGATTGAGCATTTCCATGGGATCATCTCGGGGCAGGGGAACATCCAGCCACTTCCCGGACAATCGTGGCGCTTGTCAAGCCGTCGCGCAACCGGTGTTGCGATGCAGTAGTGCGTGCAATAGAATGATGAATATCATCTAACGTCATTCAAAAGGAGTTGCCATGACCTTCGCCGATACTGCCGATCTGCTCTCGCCAGCGTCCCGCCGCGAGCGAGTGGTGAATTGGCAGGCGCCTGGACCGACCGCGAAGGTCGCTGCCGCGATGTCGGGCATGGAAGCGATGTGCGGGATTCGCGACGGTGTCCTGCCGCCGCCGCCGTTCGCCAAGCTGATCGGTTTCCGGATGGCGGTCGTCGAGCCCAGCCGGATCGTGATGGAACTTGATCCCGAGGAGAGCCTCGAGAACACGATCGGTCTCCTGCACGGCGCGACCGCCGCGGCGTTGCTCGATACTGCCATGGGCTGCGCGATCTCGACCATGCTCCCCGCTGGCCAGACCTCTGTTACGCTCGACCTGAAGCTCACATATCTGCGACCGCTCTCGGTGCGTTCAGGCACGATCCGCGCCGAGGGCAAGGTCATCAAGCTCGGCCGCCAAAACAGCTACACCGAAGGTTTCGTCCGCGACGGCGCCGGCAATCTTGCAGTGCACTCTACCGCGACCTTCGCCATGATCGGTGGCGCGAATTTGAAATAGCTACAGCTTTCTTTACGTCTTGATGCTATTATATGACCGGAAACATCCAATGAGACCCCCATGCGTTATTCGAAAGAACACAAGGCGGAGACCCACGAGCGGATCGTGAAACAGGCCTCGGTCAGGCTGCGCGAGCGCGGCGCCCATGGCATCGGCGTCGCCGACCTGATGAAGGAGGTCGGACTGACCCATGGCGGCTTCTACGCCCATTTCGATTCCCGCGAGGCGCTGGTGATCGAGGCGTTCGGCTACGCCATGGACCGCGCCAACGAGCGCTGGCGCAAGATCGTTGAGGAGACGCCGCCGGAGAAGCGGCTGGCGACCATCGTCGATTCCTATCTGACGACGACGCACCGCGACGATCCCGGCCGCGGCTGCGCGGTTCCGTCTCTCGGCGCCGAGATCGCCCGCGAAAGCCCGAAGACGCGCAAGGCGTTCGCCGCCAAGCTGGAGCGGATGATCGATATGGTGGCCGACCAGATTCTGGACGTGCCGCCGAAGGCCGCACGCAAGCAGGCGATGGCAGCGCTCGCGACCATGATGGGAACCGTCGTGATGTCCCGCATCGCCGGCAATGGCGAGTTCTCCGACGAGATCCTCGCCGCCGGCCGCGAAGCCGTATTGCCTCGTGCGTCGGTGAAGCCTGTGGCCAAGAAGCCGCGCGCCAAAGCGCATTGAAGCCCCCACTGCGCCCACCTGGGTCGTCCCGGGCTTGACCCGGGACCCATAACCACAGGACTTGATGAGGTGCGAGGCTATAACTGCTTGCTCGCACCACAACACTTCCCTGTGGTTGATGGGGTGGACGGCCCCCTACGGCATCAGTTGTGCCAGAATGAGGTTGTCGAAATCTCAAACGAG
>NZ_JBEGDB010000338.1:0-7759 GCF_043638955.1 Bradyrhizobium sp. 31Argb
AAAACGAATCGTTCCATCCAAAGCTTGAATCACAGCCAAGCACGAATGAGAATCCTGAATCCCAACAGACCCTAGCCGACGGAAGCGTGCCGGTGTTGGTAGTGCACTAGCGGACATAGGGCGTGGGTTGACGGCGAGCAAGAGCGCCATGATTTCCAGTGTGGGCGGGCGGTTGAACATCCACCCCGGTTGGACTTCGTCAGTAAAGCTAGTGTCCGCTTGGGTCAACGGGCGCCCTTTTGCTCTCGCTACGATGATTTCCGGTCAGGCCCAGCGAGCGGGAATATTTGGAGTCGGCCGGAAGGTCTCAGACGGGTCATCAGCGTCGTTTCGGCTATCGGTCGGTCGCTTCCGGTCTAGCCCAATGAGCGGACATGGTCAGAGTCCGTCGGCATGTCGCTGAAGGGCCAACAGGGGACATCCTATTTGGTGCTCGTTCTGCGACTTGATGCAACGGTACGAAGGGGAATGAAGCCCTGTTACCCCTTTCGAGCGGGCGCCGCTGCTTGGCCGGTACCAATCTGCATCAAGTCTCGGCCGATCACGAGTTCGCCCGAAAAGCCCTTGCCTGCAGGCGATAGCTGTTCACGCGTTGCGTTGCCGGGCACAATGTGGCTGAGGACAAGCTTCTTCACACCCGCTGCTTCGGCTATTCCGCCAACCTCTTCAACCGGCGTATGTGCGCCAAGCAGATGTTGCATCAAGCCTTCTTCGGCGACTGAACGCGGCGCGGGAAATAGACCATGGATCCATCTCGTCACGATGACTTCGTGAACGAGAATGTCTGCGCCTTTTGCAAGCTTGATCAGGTTCTCGCTGCGCGCCGTATCGCCGGAGAACACGATCGACCCGTCCTCACTGTCGAAGCGATAAGCGAATGCAGGCCAGACTGGAGCGTGCGCCACGAGGATTGCCGAAACACGAACGCGATCGTCCTCGAACACCCTGAACGGCTCCATCGGGGGAGCAGGGGTTTCATTGGGCGATTTGAACCCGGCAATTTGCGGGATATCGATGTCGTGCACCTCGACCAGCGCCTCGAGGCTCCGTTTACCATTGTCGCGCATTCGATCGTTCAAATCCGTCGCGAAGGCCTGATAGATGTAGCCTGTCATATCTTTGGTGCCAGGCGTCGGATTATCGGGGCTGATAATTGGCGCAGTCGGGCTCGAAGAGCCGGGGAGCGAAAAGACAGGCGCCACTTGGCCTCGCCGGCCCGGACCGAAGACCTTGAGGGGCGAGGCGGGACGGTCCAGCCCAGTGAACAATCCGAACAGCAACAAATTCGGATAATCGACTGTATGATCGGAATGGAGATGGGTCAGAAAGAGCGCTCTCAAATTGGCGCTCATAACGCGGCTATTAGCCGGCAATAACGCCTGCTGAAGGCGTTTGCCGACCCCCTCGCCGCAGTCCACGAGATAATAGGCGTCTCCAACCGCCACGGCCGATGAGATGCCGCACTGGTCCGAATTGGGCCACCATGTGGGACCGCCTGCCGTGCCCAGCAAAAGAAGTCTGGTCCTCGAACTCGCGGTGTCTCCGGACGATTGTGCGATCTCAATTCGTGTGTCCAGTTCGTCGTCGCCTGCGACTGCGGAGCACATCATGGGAGCGATAAGGCTCGCTCCAACGGCGCTTCCCGCGATGAAGCCACGGCGCGTGAGCGCTTGCTGGAGGGCATGTCCTATCAGGTTGCACATCGTCTCATCCTCCCGATCAGAAGAAGCTCTCTCGCAAAATCTCGTGGGTCAGATGCCCTCCCCGGGCGTAATCGCCAAGCCGACCGAGATCATCGGGCCGCACACGAAGCTCGTGCCCGCAGTTGCGCAGAATACGCTTCGGTGGTGGTCCGCGCCTTCATTGCTGCGACCTGCTTTCAAGCAGCCGGTTGCGGACCTCCTCCGATACAAAGCGCTCCGCCCGCTGCCATGCCTCGTCGTTGTCGCCGCGGAATTGGAAGTATTTCCTAAACACGATGCGCTGGGATGTTGTATCGATAGCAACAGTCTGCGCCAACTGCACCAGTGTGCTCATCTTATGAAAGCCGCCGATGATCAGGACCTGCGCGCCGGCCTGTGACGCCGCGCGCAGCCGATCGCGCAACGTCGGTCCATCGGTCGGACAATTCGAAGCGCAAAAGGACGGCACAAGCTCAAAACGGCGGTCTGCCGTGACATCGTCCCGCAGCGCGGTCATGAAAGCCCGCAATCGCTTTTCATGCACGGCCGTCTGATCGCTGGGCTCGTTCGACGTGTCTCTATAATAGAAATCGTCGACGGAGACAGCCAAGGCGTGGCCGGCGGTCGCGGCGGATGCATCTGAGATGAAGCTGCTGGATCCCAGACCGGTGAACAGGCCGGCTGTGGCAAGAGCGTGCAAGAGTAGGGCGTGGCGCATGGCGATGACTCGATCTGTTACGCATCCACCATCGTTTTGCTTCGAACTATGCTGAGCGCATTTTCGGCGGAAGTGTAGTGAACAATCGGTAATTGTGGGAGAGCCCTATCTTTCACAAGCGGCATCGGCGAGGTGCGCTAACCCCAGAGACGGGCAAAGGCTTTAAACTTGGGTTTGAAGTTCGTTACGCAGTGGGGACGGAAGTTCGCGGCGAGGATTCCTTGCGTTGCGGAATGTCGGCTTCGGGTCAAAAGCGCCGATTGGAAGGTCGACCAGTCACTTCTGATCTACCCCGATAAGCAGACGATTTCCGATCCCGCGCGGACTTCGCATTCGGGCCAACAGGCGACATAAGCGAAACCCGAAGTGCGAACCGCTTAATGCGTCAACTCATTTCGAAATGTGGAACTGCGGTCGTACGGGGCGGTAACATTATAACATTATGCGTCGGATCAGCTTTCGATTTTTGCGCCCTTGGCGGCGTTGCCTTTCGCACCATTTTAAGTGGACTGGAACCACATGCATATGGAGCATGCTGATGGCCACTTGCACCGAGAAACACCATGAGAACCACCCTCATCGCCATGGCCCGAATTGCGGACACACCGCGGTTCGCCATGACGGCCATGTGGACTATCTTCACGATGGTCATCTTCACCATATGCACGAGGATCATGTGGACGAACATGTCATCCCGATCGATGCGGCAAATCCCGTGAACTGCACCCCTCACGTCCGCTGCTCACATACTCACGGTCCAGGCTGCGGACATGAACAGGTGCCGCATGGAGACCATGTCGATTACCTCGTAGACGGCAGGCTGCATCATCCACACGGTGATCATTGCGATGATCATGGGCCTCTGCAGTTAGCCTGAGGACGCCAAGGACTACCCATCGAGCCGCTTGAGCGCAATCGGCGATCTGCCCAAAACGACCTGACCGGCGCCCGCCGGGGCGCGGTATGTCTCAGTTGGGTCAGATTCGGAATTGGCGGGCCAGCACATCTTGGACCGCTTTCGACCCGGTAGCTGACCTACTCCTCGCGTTCGCGATGGCAGCCAAGGGCCAAATTCAGAAGTCTTCGTGTGCAGGGCCGGACCCGTGCTTGTTCTCCGAGGAACCACTGCGTAACTCTTTCGTTGTGCTGGTCTTCCGCACAGCAAAAGGAACACGACCATGGATCGCGAACATGTGAAGGGCGCTGCCGACAAGGCAAAAGGCGCCATCAAAGAAGGTGCCGGTAAGCTCACTGGCGACAAGGAGATGGAAACCGAAGGCAAGATCGACAAGGCGAAGGGATCCGCACACAACGCCGCCGGAGATGTGAAGGATGCAGCGCGGGACGCCGCTGGCGCCCTCAAAAAATAAGCACAAGAGGGAAGACCAAGAACTAGCCGCCTCCGGGCGGCCTTTTCTTTTGCCACAGGGCGGTCGGGCTGAGTGACGAAGTCTGCCTTACCTCTAAGAACCGACCTTTAGCTTGGACGTGCCGCTATGCCCTTTTCGGGGCAGGAAGTGGCATTCCAAACGAAAGACGCCGCCAACTGCGGCGGCCTTACAATTGAGATACGAAAAGGGTAACGCATGCGATCAGCGTTGCCGTACTGAGGGTCACTACGACGAGAGCTTGTTCACTGCGGGCTTGCAAATCATCATCGTCCATTGATCCCAACGCCAGACCGCGCATCTGGTTTCGATGCATGGAGAAAGACTGCCTGGTTATTTCGGTGGAGCTCAGCAAATGCCGGCCGAACGTACGTTTGGGGCGAAGTCAGAAGAACTCAGCGTGAGCAAATCTTGTCGGCCATGCCACGCCAAGCGGACCTCGACGAGGCCATTGCCACTTCGCCGATGGGGCCAGATGGTCCCCGATGCTTCACCGTACAAACAGTTGCTCTAGTTAATTCGAAATCAGGCCATTCACATTTTTAAGATCGGTAGATGAACGGCTCGGGAAACCGACGGATGCGACTGGAGGCTGGGCGAGGTATGTCGCCTTTAGGGCCATTAACGGAAGTGCGCTTCAACGGTCTGAGTTTAGCCGCCCCTGTCGCGCATTGCTTTGAACCCCGTCTCAACCCGCGACGTCAAACCCTAGGCTTATAAAGGAGCTCGACGTAGTCCGGTCTACCTTCCACATCGGACGTTGCAGCGCTCGCGGCAGATCGACGCAAAGGGCCAACAGAAGACTCTTCCACCGCAGTAAGCGCTATTGTTGCCGCCCTGACACGTCAGGGCCGGAATTGGCCGCGGCACGGCAATAAGCAAACATCACGAAAAAACGAGGAGTGAGACGGCTCACAGACGTGCCTCGCTTTACACAGTAATCGAGGGCAGTCAGATAACCAGTGCGCCAGGGATCGATTTCGTCACGACGTCCTGTCGCGCGGCAATCCGCTTTCTTCGGTCTACAGGCGATTGACTCGGTAACGCGCGTTTCAAGCCGAGTTGAGCTTCGGGAAGCGGAATTTAAACGGAACAGGCCGATCTCTCCCTACGTCAAGGCCGAAGGCATCCGCATCGGATGCTGCAAGCCGGTAGCTCGCGTTTGAACAGCACGCTCGCCTCACGGAGCGTGACCGCATTGTCTTGTCCGCGCGTGGGTCTGCGACCGTCGATACAGGAGAAAAACGACAGTGATTTCATTCAAAGCTATTGCAACGGCCGTGCTGCTGTCCGCGACCGCAGCGACGCCGGCATTCGCGCAAGACCGCGCCCTGTATATCAAAAATCTACGCGACTCCGGGTATAATCCGAGGAACGACTACAATCCGAACGGGACCATAAGGGCCGCCATCCAGGAGCCGGGCGCGTTCGCGTTCAATTATCCCAATCTGGACGTTCTAAATGGAGGTAGGCCAACGCCTGCTGCCAGGTTGTCTCCCGACTGGCCCGTGTTGAAGGGCGCGTGTGCGTCGGCCAGCGGCGGCGTCTCTTACTGCGGCGACCGCTACGGCTCTTATGATTTTGCGCCCGGCGCATTCCTGCGTCATCATGGCCGCCGCCATCACCGGTCGTGACTCGACCGCGCGGTACAGCGCCATGCGCGGCCCCAAGGCCGCGTCATGGCGCAAGGCGGACCTCATCAGGCCCCTCAACCGAAAGCGTTACGTTTCGATCTCGTTCATGAAGATGAATAGGAACTCGATGAGATATTTCGCATTTATCGCACGGTAACCCTTGCGCGCCGGATGCGCCGCGCGCACGCTTGCCGCGCTAAGCGCTATCGACTTACGGAGGGTGCGACCATGCCACGGGTCAAGCAAGCTTCGAAGCAGAGACGCACAACAAAAGCCGCCGCCGTGAAGGTGCTGGGCGCCGCCGGACTGGGTCTTTCGCTGGCGGGCAGTGCATCCGCATCCACGATGCCCACTTCCGGTATCCCGCAATCTGACGATACCTCGCCGAATCAGCGCTTCGTTCTTGACGAAGAGGAAATGGCCGACGTCAGTCTAGCCACGTTCCATCTCTTCGATAGAGAAGACTTGGGCGGCGGCGTGCAGCTAGCGCGCGGCGGCGGCTGCGGTGGTTGCGGGTGCGGCCATGGTGGCGGGGGGTGCGGCGGCGGCCGAGGTTGCGGTGGTGGCGGGTTTGGCGGCGGCCGAGGTTGCGGCGGTGGCGGATTTGTTGGCGGCCGAGGTTGCGGTGGTGGCGGGTTTGTTGGCATCCGAGGTTGCGGTGGTGGCGGGTTCGTCGGCATCCGAGGTTGCGGTGGTGGCAGGTTTGTTGGCATCCGAGGTTGCGGTGGCTTCCGTGGTTGCCTTGGCTTCCGTGGTTGCGGTTGCGGCGGCTGCGGGTTCAGCATCGGGTTCTATGACGACATCGGGTTCGATGACGACATCGGGTTCGGTGGCTGGGGGTATGGTGGCTGGGGGTTCGGTGGTTGCGCGGGTTGCTGCGCATCCTGGGGGGCGTGTCGCTTGTGCTAAGTCCCACCAAGGACTCTGCTGAGCTGCGATCAGCCTCTCGCTGGTTACGAGTTTAAGGTCGCCTTCGGGTCAGACTCGGTCATTCGGCGATGTTGGCTCGATGTCCGGTTTGCCCGAAAGCGGACGCTGCTGGGTGATTTAGGAGTACAGGCCCCAGCGGTGTCCAACCGACCGCCTCACTTCTTCACCGTCTTCGCCTGCGCCTTCGGCGGTGCTGGCGCCTTCTTCGGCGTGGCCGGCTTCGCGTTGTCGACGGCGGTGTTGATGTCCTCGATCAGCTTCGACACGCGCGCGGCGTTGCTGCCGAGGTCGGCCTCGAAATAGCGCGAGGCGGAGCGGATATCGACCCGCGAGTCCTCGCCGTCGGGCATGATGCGGATCGCGACATCCTCGCGGAAGCCCATGATCGGCGTGCGCGCCACCGCCTCGATGCGGCCGATGCGGCGCGGTGGCGTCGGCGGGCGCTCATCGATCACGAGCCATTTGCGCCGGTTCACCAATTGCAGCGTCACCGTGTAAGCGCGGTCCACCGGCACCTCGAGCTCGACGGTCTCGATATCGGGATAGGCGCGGCGCTGCTGGTCGGCGGAGTAGAGCCCGGCATAGACGGCCGAATTGGTGTCGTCGCTGGTGCGCAGGCGCGACAGCGCCTCGAACCGCGGCGGATCGATCGGGTCGGTGGTGATGTCGTGGATCGGCGGCAGCCGGCGATATTGCACGGCGAGATAGGCGGGATAGGCGAGCACCAGCGCGTTGATCAGGAAGGCCAGAAGGATGCGGCCCATGCCGCGCGAACCGTTCTGCCAGATCGCGGCGAAGGCGGCGAAGCCAAGCAGGATCGAAAGTCCCGCACAGGCCAGCGCGCCGAAGAAGGTCGCCAGCGCCGGCTTCATCTCCAGGAAGCCGAAGCGGACGATGAGGATCGAGACGATCACCGCGACGGCGGAGAAGATCGCGAGGTTGCGTGCCCAGGTGGCGAGGCTGGACACCGGCTCCGACTGATAGGGAACAGAAAACCTGCGGGCCATCGGTGAGAACTGCCGTGTTGTGGCTTGGCCCACTGCCAGGGGCCGGATGAAAACTGGCAGCTTGAGACCACGGCGGCCCGGCAATTTCAAGGTTTGCGGGCGATATGGGGCGAGCGACGGGAAAATTTGGCAACCTTGCCGATTAACTATTCAATCAAACTGATCTTTAGTTGCAGATTGACTCGGCGGAACTTTGGGCTAAAGGCTCCACTCTAGGTTGTCGGAACCGCCGAAGCGAAGGGACCGTCCTGGCGAAGGACATCGGCGAACGGCAATCAAAAAAGGATAACGGCGGGCGTCAGCCGGAAACGTTGCAAGAGTGACCTAGCATTACAGTTGTCTTTTTGTTTTGAAGTGCGCGCGCTGGGCGGCGGCCTGGTGAGCTCTACGCCAAAGTGAC
>NZ_JBEGDB010000339.1:0-7724 GCF_043638955.1 Bradyrhizobium sp. 31Argb
CGTCGTCGCCATTGCCGCCACTCTGCTCTGGATAAGGTAACTGTCCACACGGCCTAGAGCATGATCCGGAAAAGTGGAAACCGGTTTTCCGAAAAAATCATGCTCAAACAAAGAGATGAGATCATGATCCGATTCCGTCTAATCGGATCATGATCTAGTCCCGCAAAGTTGACGTCAGCGCCTTTATGAGCCCAGGCCCTAATCGGCTGTGTTGACTTCCCAGGTGGCGTGGCGAACGCCCGCCTGGTGCTGCAGGTCGACCACCACGGCATTCAGTTCGTTGGGGTTGACTGACGTGCTCACCAACGTCGCCACGATCTCCAAGAGATTGTCACCGATCTCCTGAACCTCGATATCGGCTACCGGGTAGCTGGCGGCTTCGAGCTTCTCCACCAATTGGTCGCGCATGTGGGGCAAGGCTTCGGTGGAGACTGCGAGCTTGAAATAGTAGGTCGCCTCCGACGCCAGTTCGTCGAGCGGAATGCGGTTGATGGCATTCACCAGGGGCCGCAGCAGCGTGTTGCCGGCAAGGATGAACACGGTGAGGGCCGCGGCTTGCGCCTCCATGTCGGCGCCGGCGCAGGAGCCGACCGCGGCAGATGTCCACAAGGTGGCCGCCGTGTTGAGCCCGCGCACGTCCATGCCCTGCTTCATGATGACGCCGGCGCCGAGGAAGCCGATGCCCGACACGACATAGGCGATCACCCGCACCGCGCCGTCCGCGCCTGCCAGCCGCATCGCAAGGTCGACGAACGCAGCCGCTCCGACCGCGACCAGTACATTGGTGCGCAGGCCGGCGGTGCGCTGGCGATATTGCCGCTCGGCGCCGATCAGCGTGCCCAGCACGAAGGCTGTGGTCAGGCTCATCAGCGTGTCGAAGAAATCAGCGAGTTGGAAGGTCGTCAGAAACCGCATGGCCCCTCGATACGGCTTGGACACGACAGGTGATTAAAACGCCAACAGACCCCCGTCGCCGTCTTCGTCCGCGAATGCCAATAGCGTACCCTTGGCGTTCCAGGCGAGCGCCGCGACAGGCACGCCCTTGTTTTGGCGGAGCAGGATCTCGGCCCCGTCCTCCATCCGCACCATCAGTACGGTGCCGTCACTGTAGCCGGCCGCCAGAATGTCGTCCTTCGGGTGGCAGGCGACGACTGCGACGCGCGCCTGCAATGGCGCCAGCATCGCCGGCTGCTTGCCCATCGGGCCGTCCTTGGAGGCGAAGGGCCAGATGATGACGGTGTCCGCGCCTGATGTGGCAAGCCCCTTGCCGCCGGCGCTCCACGACATCGAACGCACCCGGCCGGGATAGCCGCTCATGCGCATGTGCCTGTTGTCGGCAAGCCGCCAGCCATGCAACGCCGGCTCATGCATCGCGGTGACCAGGAATTTGTTGTCAGGGCTGAAGGTGACGGCGTGATGCGAGCCGGCCCATTCCAGGAATTCCGGCTTCGCCGCCATGTTGGGAAACCACAGCGTCGCGCCGCCATAATGGGCGATTGCGAGCCGGAGGCCCTTTGGCGCAAAGGCAAGGCCGCCGACGGTGGACGGCGCATCGAAGGACTTTTCCTCGCCCTTGGCCGGACGCACGAACGCGGTCTTGCCCACCGACCATGCCACCGCGCCATCGGAATGCAGCGCCACGGCATCGATCCAGCGCCGCTTCGGGTCGGTCGCCAAGGTCGAGACCTCGCCCTTGGCATTGAGGGCGACCAGCTTGCCGTCGTCACCGCCCATGACGATCCGCTCGCCATCGCAGACGGAGCAGAGGATTGCGCCGCCATGCACCGGCGTCTGCGAGACTTCGCCCTCCCCGCCGACGATGGCGACATTCTCCTCGGTGCCGATGAAGTGGGCGGTGTCGCCAAGGAAATGCACTGATGTGACGGCCATGCCGAGCGGCACTGGCCGTATCTGGTCGGTCATCGAAGCGATGGAGGGAACCTCGCCCGGGTCGAACTCGCTCATCACGAGACGATGCAGCGCTCAAAGCCGTCGCGGATCGCCTGCTCGGGCAATTCGCGGCCGATGAAGACCAGCCGGCTCTCGCGTGGCTCGTCCTCCTTCCACTTCCGCTGATGGTCGCCTTCCAGCATCATGTGGACGCCCTG
Organism: Bradyrhizobium sp. 31Argb; assembly: GCF_043638955.1. NCBI lineage: Bacteria > Pseudomonadati > Pseudomonadota > Alphaproteobacteria > Hyphomicrobiales > Nitrobacteraceae > Bradyrhizobium > Bradyrhizobium sp. 31Argb. The sequence continues at coordinate 2,109 of NZ_JBEGDB010000339.1, forward strand.
GAACACGTAGCGGTCGTCATCGCCGGCGAAGGCGAGGATGCCCTTGGAGCGCAGGATCTTCTGGCCCTCGGTCGCCACCAGGTTCTGCAGCCACGGCATGAATTTCGTGGGGTCGAGCGCCTTGTCGGTGCGCAGCGACAACGACTGCATCTCCTCGTCATGGTAGTGCTTCATGCCGTGGCCGTGGTCATGGTGGTGATGGTCATGGCCATGGTGGTGATGATCATGGTCATGATCGTGATCGTGATCGTCGGCTTCCAGGAAATCCGGCTCGATGTCGAGAATGCGGTCGAGGTCGAAGGCGCCGCGCTCCAGCACGTCGGCCAGTTCCACCTTGCAGCGCTCGGTCCGATGCAGCTTGGCGTAGGGGTTGATGCCGCGGATGCGGGCCTCGACCTCGGCAAGCTCGGGCTTTGACACGAGGTCGGTTTTGTTCAGCACGATGACGTCCGCAAACGCGATCTGGTTCTTGGCCTCGGGCGCGTCCTTCAGGCGGTCGCTGAGCCATTTCGCGTCGGCCACCGTGACGACGGCATCGAGCCGGGCGTTCTTCTGCACGTCCTCGTCGACGAAGAAGGTCTGCGCCACCGGCGCGGGATCGGCCAAACCAGTGGTCTCGACGATGATGGCGTCGAACTTGCCCTTGCGCTTCATCAGCCCGTCCATGATGCGGACGAGGTCGCCGCGAACGGTGCAGCAGATGCAACCGTTGTTCATCTCGAACACTTCCTCGTCGGCCCCGATGATCAGGTCGTTGTCGATGCCGATCTCGCCGAATTCGTTGACGATGACGGCATATTTCTTGCCGTGGTTCTCGGACAGGATGCGGTTGAGCAGCGTGGTCTTGCCGGCGCCGAGATAGCCCGTCAGCACGGTCACAGGGATCTTTTGCGAAGAAGGTTCTGGCATGGCAACTCCGGGGGCGGAACTTGGAACGCGCTGCCCGGGCCGGCAGGGAGGGCCCCCGCCCTAGTGGCCAAGCGCGCTGGTCAAGGCCTTTATATTGTGCCTTACCATCGCAATGTAAGTGGGTGCCTCGCCCTTTTCGGCAGTGAGGCTGTCCGAATAGAGGGTCCCGCCGATCCTGGCCCCGGTCTCCTCGGAGATCCGCTGGATCAGGCGGGGATCGCTGACATTTTCGAGAAAAACCGCCGGAATTTTCGCTTTTTTGATCTGGGTGATGATGCCTGCGATATCGCGGGCGCTGGGCTCGGATTCGGTCGAGACCCCCACGGGGGCAATGAACTCGATGCCGTAGGCGGCCGCGAAATAGCCGAAGGCGCGGTGGGTCGAGATCACCTTGCGGTGCGCTTCCGAGATCGTCGCAACCGCCTGCCGGACTTCGCTGTCCAGCGCGTCGAGCTCTGCCAGATAGCTGTCCGCATTGGCGCGGAAGGCAGTCGCGTTCGCAGGGCTGGCGGCCGCAAGCGCGTCGCGGATATTGGCGACATAGATCTTGGCATTGGCGACGGACTGCCAGGCATGGGGATCGGGGGCGGAGCCGAGCTTGAGCGGCGTGACCCCGTCCGTCGCGGTGACGATGGTCGCCTTGCCGCCGGCGGATTGCACCAGCCGCGGCAGCCAGCCTTCCAGGCCGAACCCGTTGATGAAGAGCAGCTTCGCTTCCGCGACCTTCCTGGCGTCCGCCGGGTTCGGCCGGTACACATGGGCATCGCCCTCGGGGCCAACCAGCATCGCCACGTTGACGCCGTTGCCGCCGACATTGCGCACGAGGTCGGCGAGGATCGAGAAGCTCGCGACCACGTTGAGACGCTCCTGCGCGCGTGCCGGAGCGACAAGCGTGACGAGCGCGAGCAGCGCGAGCCAGAACCACCGTCGCATCGCCGCTAAGCCTCCAGATGCCGGCCGGGGAACATCTGGCGGACCAGTCCGCCGACATTGCCGAACAGGAGCGAGGCCAGATAGAGCCCGGCCGCGACCAGGATGATCGCGGGGCCTGAGGGAATCCGCGTCTGGAACGACAGCACCAGCCCGGCATAGCCCGAAAGCATCGCGCTTGCGACCGCGATGCAGATCATGCCGGTGATGTCGCGCGACCAGAACCGGGCGATGCCGGCCGGCAGGATCATCAACCCGACGCCGAGCAGCGTGCCGAGCGCATGAAAGCCGTTGACGAGGTTGACCACGACCAGCGCCAGGAACGCCAGATGCGCCGGCGCGCCGGCGCGGCTGACGGTGCGCAGGAACAGCGGATCGACGCATTCGATCACCAGCGGCCGATAGATCACCGCGAGCACCAGCAGCGTGATGGTGGCGTTGAAGGTGATCACCAGAAGCGTCTGGTTGTCCATCGCGAGAATGTCGCCGAACAGCACGTGCAGCAGGTCGATATTGGTGCCCTTGATCGAAACAATGGTGACGCCGAGCGCCAGCGAGACCAGATAGAAGGTGGCGAGCGAGGCGTCCTCCTTCAGCTCGGTGTTGCGGGCAACGAGGCCGGCCAGCAGTGCCACCGCAAATCCCGCGACCAGACCGCCAACCGTCATCGCGAACAGGTTGAGCCCGGAGAGCAGGAAGCCGATCGCCGCGCCCGGCAGGATCGCATGCGCCATGGCGTCGCCGACCAGGCTCATCCGCCGCAGCATCAGGAATACGCCGATCGGTGCGGCACCGAGCGACAGCGCGACCACAGCGGCGAGCGCGCGGCGCATGAACTCGAACTCGGTGAAGGGCGCGATCAGCGCGTCGGTGAGCATGGCATCAGGCGGCGCGCGAAGTGTCCACGACGCAGGCGGCGGCACGGTCGTCGAAGGCTTCGCACATCCGCATCGCCACCGTGAGGTTGTCCGGCGTCAGCACCTCGGTGGTCGGCCCCCACGCCACCGGCCCGTGCGCGAGCAGCAGCGTTTCCGGGAAATTGGCGCGCACCATGTCGAGGTTGTGCAGCGCCGCCAGCACCGTGCGCCCCTCGCCGTGCCAGCGCTTGACCAGCGCCAGCAGGTCGGCGGTGGTCTTGGCGTCGATGGCGTTGAAGGGCTCGTCGAGCACGATCAATCGCGCATTCTGTAGCAGCACCCGCGCGAACAGCATGCGCTGCATCTGGCCGCCGGAGAGCGTACCGATCGGCCGGTTCTCGAAGCCGTTGAGGCCGACCGCGGCGATCGAAGCAAGGATCTTCTCGCGCGCGTCCTTGCCGATGCCGCCGAACAGGCCGATGCCGCGCCACAGGCCGGTGCCGACGAAATCGAACACCGAGATCGGGAAGCTGCGGTCGATCTCGGCCGACTGCGGCAGGTAGGCGATATCCCTGTGGTCGAGGCCGCCGAGATGGATCGAACCGGAGAGCGGCTTCAGGATGCCGGCGATGCCGCGCAAGAGCGTCGACTTGCCGGCGCCGTTCGGGCCGATCAGCGCGAGCAGCGCGCCGGAGGCCACCTCGCCGTTCAAATGATGCACCGCCGGATGGCGGTCATAGCCAAGCGTGACGTTGCGGAATTGCAGTTGTGCCGCCATCGCTCACCTCATCGCCAGCAGCACGAAGGCCCACAGGCCGGCACAGACCGCGAGCGCTGCCGCAAGGCGCGCTGCGACGGTCATGCGCAGGATCGACCAGGTCGCGGCCTGCGCCGGATGCGGCGTTGCCGGACCATGGCTGTGGGCGACATGGTCGTGAGCATGTCCATGGACGTGGTCGTGGCTATGGGGCTGTGCGTGTGCCATTTAACGAAACGTTACATTATAACATTACGCGAGTCCACCTGCTGGAAGTTCACGGTTTGCCGATCGCCATCGCGATGGCGGCGGCCAGGAACGGAAACGGCACCGAGACGGCGGCGCGGAACCAGACGAAGCGGGCCAGCATGAACGGGATTTCCCACAGGATCACCCTTTGGAAAGCGAACAACGCCCAGGCGACGACATAGGCGATCACCTGGGGTGGACCGCCGCCGGCCTTCAGCGCCACCGCGCCGATGGAAAAACCGACCACCGGCCCGCCCGGGGTCGCCGCGCCCGCGATGACGGCGGTCAGCACGCCGAGCCAGCCACTGTCCGGCCCGAGCCAGCCGGCGATGATCTCTTGCGGGATCACCGCGGCGATATAGCCCGACCCGACCACGCCGATCGCGATCCGCGGCATGATGTTGGCAAATTCGAGCGAACCTTCGCGCAACGACGACACCAGCACCGTGCGTCCGCGGCGCCAGGCGATGAAGCCGACGCCGGCGACCGAGCCCCACAGCAGGATGTCGATCAGGAGCGCCGCGCTCATTCCGGCGCGCCGTTCGGATAGACGCGGGCATAGACGAAGCGGCCGAAGGCGCCGGCGAGCACCGGCAGCGGCAGCGAGATCACGATCCGCCACAGCGTGAACTCGGTGCCCATGATCGGCAATTCCCAGGCCACCGCGCGGCCATAGCCGATCAGGGTCCAGCTCACCACCAGCGCGATCGTCGCGCCGAAATCGGCTCCGACGGTCAGCAGTGCAGCCGCCACCGGATAGGCGGTGAAGGGACCGCCCGGCAGGATCGCGCCGAAGGCGGTGCCGATCAGAAGGCCTTTCAATCCCGACTTCGGTCCGAGCGAGCGCGAGACTTTTTCGTGCGGCAGAATTTCCGCGATGAACGCGCCGAGCAGGCAGCCCGCGAGCACGCGCGGCAGGATGCCGCCGAACAGCGAGAGGTCGTGGGTGAGGATCTCGATCACGCCATCGGCGCCGTCACGCCGATAGACCAGCGCCGCACAGACCAGAACCAGCACGAGGATTGAGATCATCGACCAGCCGATCGGCTTGCGCACACGGCCGGGCGGCGACTCGGCCTCCGCGGCGTCATCGGCCGGCGGCGGATCCTTTAGCGGTGCATCTGACAAGGCAATGGGGCCAAGGCGGGGTGAGAATTTCCATCCTGCTTAGTCCCGTCACAAAGGCGACGCAAACGGAAGCTGGCCATGCATCCATGCGCGCGCAGGCTATGGCCATGCATCGATGCGGCGCTCCCTCCATTCGTCATTCCGGGGCGATACGACAGCATCGAGCCCGGAATCCATTTCACCGCCTGCGTATGCGGCCCGATGGATTCTCTGATGTGCAATTGCACATCATAGTTCGCGCCAAGAGGCGCGTCCCGGAATGACGGAGCGGTTCATGTGAGGTGGCGGACGATGGCCAGTCCGGCGAACAGGCCGGCGATCGATAGCGCGACCGAGCCGAGCACGTAGAACGCTGCGAGCGCGAGTTCGCCGCGTTCGTAGAGCAGCGCGGCGTCGAGCGAGAAGGCGGAGAAGGTGGTGTAGCCGCCGAGGATGCCGGTCATCAGGAACAGCCGCCACGGCTGCGACGCCTCGCCCTTGAAGGCGAGATAACCCGCAATCAGGCCCATCACGGTCGAACCGGTGATGTTGATGATGAAGGTGCCGTAGGGAAAATCTGTGCCGAGGCTGCGGCCGCAGGCGAGATTGATGAAATGACGCAGCATCGCACCCAGGCCGCCGCCGAAGAAGACCAGAAAATAGCTTGCTGCCGTTCCCACCACTGCCCCGCAGGTGTGCCGTCGAGAGGGATTGCACCCTCCCCTGAAAGGTAGGGGAATCGCATATGGCCTTAGGCCGTGTGGACTCTTGGGATTCTCAAATCAGATTGAACGTGATTCAAGGCTT
>NZ_JBEGDB010000033.1:0-47989 GCF_043638955.1 Bradyrhizobium sp. 31Argb
CAAGGCGATCTATCATGCCGAGAATGCCGACGCCGCCCTGCTCAGGCTCGAGGAGTTCGAAGCCGAGTGGGGCAAGCGCTATCCCGCGATCGGGGCGGCCTGGCGGCGGGCGTGGGAGCACGTCATCCCGTTCTTCGCCTTCGCGCCGGAGATCCGCAAAATGATCTACACCACCAACGCGGTCGAGGCGTTGAACCGTTCGCTGCGTAAGATCATCAAGACGCGCGGCAGCTTCCCCAACGACGAGGCGGCGATGAAGCTGCTTTACCTCGCCATCAGGAATGCCGGAATACACTGGCGACGACCGGTTGCATGGACGGCCGCGATGGGCCAGTTTGCCATCCAGTTCGGCGAGCGCTTTGCAGGCTCAGCGGACTGACCCCATGGGGTCAGTCCGCTGACCCCGCAAACCTCTCACAGAGGCGCTCTTACACAAAACTTCTGACACTCCCCGTGAATGAGAACGAAGCGACGGTCCCGGATGGACCTTTCCTTGTCGGCAGCTTCGAAAGCATCGAGCACCTGGTCGATACCGAGATCGCCGACGACGTGCACGCCTACACGCCAACCGTAGCGATTGCAGATCGAGACGAGTTGCATGAGCCGTTCGGGCGTTTGCTGGGTGATGCCATGGTAGTTATCGTGCGAGTCCGGATAGACATCGCGCATTAGCGCCGTCTTCAGGGTCATGCCGCCATCGTAAAAGATCTTGATGCCGGCGAACTTGACCCAGTCGTCGCCGAAGCCTGACGAAGCTCCGTTGCCCGACATGATCGCCTCCCAAGCGGTCAGCGCGGCGGGCGGCTCGGGTCTGAACATCAATCCCGTCCGCAACGTCGCTTGTCCGGACGCGGCGATCTTCTGCAGTGTGCGGACGTCGCGCGCTTCCGTGGCGCCTTCGACCGCGCTCGTGATCCCGAAACTGTTCAGTGCCCCCTCCGCGAGCGCGAACTGCCTGATTTCGTCGTCTTCGGTCCACGGCGGAACAACCTTCTCGACCTGGTCGATCGCCGTCTCGACGAGGACGCCGGTCAGTTCACCGGCGGCGTCGCGCTCGAAGGAACCGCCGCTCGGGTTCGCGGTGCTCTTGTCGACCCCTGCCTTCTGCAGGGCCATCGTGTTCGCCATGGAGAAATGACCGACGGTCCGCAGATAGACCGGATTGTCGGGGGCGACGCGGTCGATCTCCTGCCTCGTTAGATACCGTTTCTCGGCGAGTTGCGACGGCGGGTGCCACGCGCCGCCCACAATCCAGTCACCCGGCTTCTTCTTGGCCACGAACGTCTTGATCGCCTCGAGCGCTTCGGCGACCGTCTTCGCGCGGCTCATGTTGACGACATAGTCGGCGAGACCGGCCGCCTTGAAGTGAGCGTGAGTATCGATGAGGCCAGGAATCACGGTCTTGCCGGACACGTCGAGCACTTGCGTGCGCGCTCCGGCGAGCGCCCGGATGGATGCGCTGCTACCGGTCGCGAGAATTTTTCCGTCCCGAACGGCGATCGCCTCGGTCACGCTGGATCGTTCGTCGAGGGTCAGAACTTTTCCGTTGACGAGGACGAGATCGGGCGAGTTGACATCTCCTTGCTGGGCAGCAGCGGGAGCTGCGCCCGCGAATAGAATTCCTGCACCGAGCATCGCGAGCGCCGCCGACCTGCAGACCATTCCAACCTCCCGATCGTTGTGTTCAATAGACGAACATCTTCCATTTTCTCGATGATACCCCGCCTGTTGAAGCGGTCCACCGATTCAGGGTCGTTCACGCCGCGATCGTTGCGCCCCCATCAACGACGACGATCGAACCGGTCGAGAATGGATTGCAGGCGAGAAAAAGGACCGCGTTCGCGATGTCCAATGACTCGCCCAAGGTTCGGCTGCTTTGGCACGAACGCGTCGAGGACAAGCCTTGGCACGAATGGCTTCACGAGGTGCTCCGGCGCGCCACCGGAGAGCTCAGGCACGGCCGCTAGCGGCCGGCCCCGCTTGGCCACACTATCGGCGGCCCTCATTGCGCGGCCATGGTACCGGACATCGGAACCCAGCGCTCACCGTCGAAACGCTGCGGGCGCAGCGACGTGATCAGGCGATAATCATCCGGGCTGGTGTTGACGGTGATGCCCGGAATCAGGCCTGGCAGCGCCACGTTCTTCAGTGCAGTGGCCTGCTTCATGATGTTCTGCCGGGACAGATCGTTACCGCAGGCCTCGATGACCTTGGTCATGAGAACAGCGACGTTCCATCCGGTGAAGTTAAGCTGATCCTCGATATCGCCCTCGGGATAATACTTCCTCATGAAAGCCAGCCACTCCAGATAGGCAGGATCGTTGGCCCATTCGGGATCGCCGACCGACTTGGTCGGCGTCGCAGAGATCGCTCCCTTAGCGTTGTCGAGCCCGGCCGGCTTGAGGATCGTCGGCACGAAGTTGCTGCCGATCGGCAGGAACTGCTGCGCGCGCCAGCCGAGCTCGGCCGCTTTGCGGATCGCCTGCGAGGTAAATTTGCCGGTCGACGCATTGAGGAAGACGTTGGCGTTGGTGCTCGCCAGCGCCACGACCTGCGAATCGACCGAGGGCGACGTGACTTCGTAAGGCGACGTCGCGACAATCTCAGCCTTGGGATCGAGCCGGGCCAGTTCGGCCTTGAAGCTGCGTAGATATTCGCGACCGTAGTCGTCGTTCTGGTACAACACGGCGACGCGCGCACCGGGCGTGTGCCCGGCCACCAACCGCGCATAGATCGCGGCCTCAGTGCTGAAGAGCGTCATCCCCGAGATCGTATAGGGACTGGTCTTCGGATCGGCAAAGCGCTCGCTGGCGGCGAACACGAATAGCTGCGGAATCTTCTTGGCGTTGAGATATTTCTGGACCGCGGCGTTCTGCGCGGTTCCCATGCTGCCGAAGATAGCGACCGCCTCGTCATTTTCGATCAGCCGGCGCGTCTGCTCCACCGCCTTCGGCGGGCTATAGCCATCGTCAAGCGAGATCAGCTTGACCTTGTGGCCATTGATGCCGCCGCGATCGTTGATCATCTGGAAATAGCGAGTCTGCACCTTGCCGACGGCGCTCAGGGCCGACGCCGGCCCGCTATAGGGCATGGTCTGTCCGAGGACCAGTTCATTGTCGGCCGCCCTGGCCGATCCGCAAGCAGCCAGTGCAGCCGCCAGCACCAATATCGCGCGAAATCCGCGCATGCGCTCCTCCCTGGTTTTTCTTACCTGGAATATTCTTTCTAGGAAGATATTTGTCAACAGCGATGCAAGGCGCCAATTGGCCGCTGCGCTGCGGCCATGCACAGGGCTGGAGCGATACCGGAAAGTTGCGAGGCGACACCTGAATTTGGCGGTGCTAGATTGCTGGGACGCAGGATGCCGGCCCAATTGGCGCTCGGCGAAGGGGACTGGAAGGGAATGAAGAAGAGCAGCGTGTCACGCCGCGCCGAACCCGCGATCAAGCAGCCGCCACCGCCTGACAGCACCCTTTACGACGATATCGAGGCCGCCTGGCTGGAGCAACGGCCCGACCTCGACCTCGCCGCCGCCTGCACCTTGTTGCGGCTGGAGCGCGTCAACCAGCTCCACGAAATGCGCCTGCAGGAAATATCGAAGGCGGTCGGGCTGCAGACCGGCGAGCTCTATGTGCTGCTGGCGCTGCGGCGCTCGGGCAAACCGTACGAGCTGCGTCCGACCGACCTGTTCCGGGCCCTGCTCGTCACATCGGGCGCGATGACCAAGCGCGTGGCACGGCTGCAGGAAGGCGGCTTCGTGCTGCGCGTCTCCGCCAGCGACGACGGCCGCTCCGAGCTGGTCCGCCTGACCGCCAAGGGTCTCGCGACCGCCGACCGCGGCATCGCCGAGGTGGCAAGGGTCGTCGCGTGCACGATCGAAGCAAGCGGGTTGACTAAGGCGGAGATCGCGATGCTCGACCGCTGCCTCCGCAAGTTGCTGGCGGTGCGGACGGTGAATACGCCGAAGAAGTCCGGCCGGCTTACGGCGGCGGACTAGCTGCGGCACCTGCTACGCGACGGCCTTGTCACCCTCCTTCAGCAGCGATCTGAGATCGCATGAACTGTCCTCGGCCTGGCTCGGCGTCGGCGAAATGCCCGCTGCTATCAGGCGCCGCGCCACCATCTGATCCCCGGGATTGTTGATGCTGTCGACGCCGACCAGCCCGCCCTGCTGGTAATTGAACACGGAGAACCGGCCAGCTTCGATCGAGCCGCGGATCACGATCCGGTCGCTGCGCACGCCATGGCCGACGATCTGAAGCTTGAGATCGTGCTGATCCGACCAGAACCGCGGCACGCTGTTGTATGGCTCATGGCTTTCCGCGATCGCAAGCCCGACGGTCCGTCCCTGGTCCTGCGCGTGCTGAACCGACTCCAGCCTGATCCAGTTCTCGGCAAACCGGCTGAAGTGCGTGGTGCAGTCGCCAGCGGCGTAGATGCTCTCGCGTGCGGTTCGACCGTGTTGATCCACCACAATGCCATTGGCGCATCCGAGCCCGGCAGCGGCGGCGAGATCGTGGTTCGGGATGCCGCCGATGCCGACGACGACCAGGTCCGCGCCGAGGCGGACGCCGCCGTCCAGTTCGACCGCCAGCACTCGTCCCCTACCACCGACCATTGCCGAAACAGACGTGCCGAGCTTCACCGCGACGCCCGCCCGGGTATGGATGTCGAGGAGGAAGCGCGACACCACCGGAGACACCGCCCGCTCAAGCAGCCGGGAGGCGGCCTCGATCATCGTCACCCGCTTGCCGAGCCTGGCCGCCGACGAAGCCACCTCGAGCCCGATGAAGCCGCCGCCGACGATCACGATCTCGCTCGTCCGGCCGAGCCGCGCCTTGAGATCGGCGGCATCTGCGGCCGATCGGAGATAGCAGACCCCGTCGAGTTCGGCCCCGCGGACCGCTATCCGCCGCGCGCGCGAGCCGGTAGCGATGACCAGTCTGTCGAAGCCCAGTACGGCGCCGTCGGCTAGCACTACTCTTTCTGCATGGCGGTCGATCGCGACGACACGGTGCCCCAGCAGCAGTTCAATCCGCTTGCTCGCGAAAACAGCCTCGTCGCGCAGAATGAGGCTCTCGGCGTTGACCTGATCAAGCAAGAATTCCTTCGAAAGCGGCGGCCGTTGATAGGGCAGCAACGTCTCGTCGGCGACCACGATCACCGGTTCGGCATAGCCGGCCTCGCGCGCGGTGAGCGCGGCCTCGATGCCGGCGTAGGATGCACCGATGACGACAAGGCCGCTCATGGCTTGACGTCCACGCCGCCGTCACCGGCGGCTTGCAGGGCAGCGTTGCCGTCGAGCTCGACATAAACGTCGCCGTCACGGATCTCGACCTTGAACGCCTTGATATCCTTGTAGGCGCTGGACTGGCATTTTCCGTCACGGACATCGAACATCGCCCCGTGTAGCGGGCATTCGATCACATGGCCTTCGAGAAACCCCGTCGACAGCAGTGCAAATGCGTGCGAGCAGACGTCATCCGTTGCGAAGACATCATCGCCGACCTTGTAGAGTGCGATGCGCCGGTCGCTCACCTTGAAGCCCAACGGCTCTCCCTCCGACAGTTTCGCGACGGCGCACAGGCGGTGCCAGATCATGGGACATCTCCTCGATCAGAGCTGGGACATCGACACGGACATGCAGTCCGCGCCCTTTGCTTCCGATCCGGTCAACGGGGAATCTGCCGCCAATCCGCGGAGGCGGAGGCGAGCCGGCCGCCGACGGCGCGGATGTCCTTGTAGGACATGGTCTCGCTCTGGCCGCTCTTCGGCGGCTTTCCCGCCATGAAGCCGCGCACCTCATCGAGCAGCTGGCGACGCACCCTGACGATCGCCTGGTCCGCCGAGCACAGATATTCCTGCGAACGGTCGACTATCGGGCCCATGCTGACCATGACAACGAAATCCTCGATGACGATCTCATGGAAGCCGGTGCTGTTGCCGGCATCCATGATCTGCCGGTTCTGGCCCCAATTGTTCGATTGATCACCCGGCAGGCCGCCGGCCATCGGCCACTGGTTGGCACGCTGCACCTTGCGCCAGGAATCCACCGGCTTCTCCGGATTGTAGAAAATGTACCACTGGATCAGGTTCTCGTCGTCGATCGGCACCGCGATGATCGCGGTGCGATCCTGCTGGGGCCCCGAGAAGATCGGCGCGATCAGGCCGTAATACGGCATCACGAACTCGGTGACGCGGGCGAGGCACGATCCGTCGGGCGCGGTGCGCAATGCCGCGGCGCGGAAGCCATAGGGCTTCTTCTCGAATTCATAGCCGACTTCGGTGTTGACCCGCGTTGCGCCGAAATCGGTCGACGAGGTCGCAGTCCAGCTCTGGTGCAGCAGCGCGACATGCGAGGAATCGATGGTGGCCTCGACGCCCTGCAGCCAGTTCGCCTTCAGCTCGATGCCGGCGGCGTAGACCCGGTCCGGCGGCAGATCCATCCATTCGAAGTCCGGCGGGGGCGGCGCATTGCCTTCGCCGAGCCAGACCCAGATCAAGCCGGCGCCCTCGCGCGTCGGATAGGCCTTCGCTTTGACCGTCTTGGCGAATTCCTTCGGATTGTTCGGCTCGTTAGGAACGTCCAGCACCGCGCCATCGGCGCGGATCTTCCAGCCGTGAAACAGGCAGGTGAGCGAGCAGTCATCGATGCGCGCGAGCGCGAGCGAGGCGCCACGATGCGGACAGGCCTCGTCGAGAAATCCGACCGTGCCGTCCTTGCCTCGGAACGCCACGAAGTTGCAGCCGAACAGCTTGACCCGCACCGGCACCTCGCCCTTGCGCACTCGCACCGAGAGCACTGCCGGCAGCCAGTAATGCTGGCGCAGCATCCGTCCCATCGGCGCGTCGCCCGTGACGCGGCACAGCAATTCGTTCTCTTCCCTCGTGACCATCGCGAACCTCCCTGGTTGACGCCTCCGGCGTTCTCGGCCTACTATCTTCCTAGGAAGCTTGTTGTCAAGTTATCTTCCAGGAAAGGCATATCGGGGAATCGCATGACCAAGGGACGGCTTGGGAACTGCATCGCGCTTGTGACAGGAGGAAGCCGCGGGGTCGGCAAGGGTGTGGCCATCGGCCTCGCCGAAGCCGGCGCGACCGTGATCGTCACGGCGCGCACGCGGAATAGCGGCGGATCGGAATGGCCGGGCTCGCTCGACGAGACCATCGCCGCGATCAATGAGGCCGGCGGCCGAGGCATCGGCGTGCTGTGCGATCATGCTGATGACAGCTCGGTGGAGGAGGTCTTCGACCTTGTCCGGCGCGACCACGGCCGGCTCGACGTGCTCGTCAACAACGTGTTCGCAGCGCCGAGCGTGATGCCTGTGAATGTGCCGTTCTGGCAGGTCCCGGCATCGCTGTGGGACACCATGCACCGCGTCGGCCTGCGCTCGCATTTCGTCGCCAGCCAGTTCGCCGTGCCGCTGATGCTGCCGCAGCAGCGCGGCCTGATCGTCAATACGTCCTCCGGCGGCGGCGTCCGCTACACGTTCAACGTTCCGTTCGGCGTGCAGAAGTCGGGCGTCGACCGGATGGCGCGCGACATGGCGCATGAGCTGAAGTCGTTCGGCATTGCCGCGGTCTCGATCTGGCCCGGCTACATCAAGAGCGAGAAGCTTGCGGCGCAGCCCGACCGCGTGCCGCCGGCGCTCGCCAAACTGATTGCCGAGCGCGGCGAGACGCCGGTGTTCGCCGGGCGCGCGGTCGCCGCGCTCGCCGCCGATCCCGGCGTGATGGCCAAAAGCGGCCAGATCCTGCTCGCCTCGGAGTTGGCGGCCGAATACGGCTTCACCGATGTCGACGGCAAGGTCCCGCCGCCGCCGAGCCGCGATCCCGCGCCGCTGTCCGTGTTCAAGCCAAACGTCGCGACCTGAGAGAGGAGAAACCCATGCGGATTGCAATCGCAACCCTGGCGCCGTTCGCGGAGCGCGACTGGCACCCGCTGTCACTGGCCGTCGTCACCGGCTTCGCCTGCGCGGTTGGGATCGCCAAGACCATTGCGCTGGCTATGAGCGCGACAACAGCACTCCCGGCGTCGCTGTGCGCCGAGATGTCTTCGTCGCCCAACAAGGTCGAGGTGATTTCCTCGCACGCGCTGCCGAATGTGCCGGGCAAGCGCGTCACGGTGGTGCGCGTCAGCTACGGGCCAGGCGCCTTCACGCCGCCGCACCGCCACGGCGGCTCGGTGACCGCCTACATCACCAAAGGTCAGGTCCGCTCACAGCTGAGCGGTGGCCCGCTGGAGACGTTCGAGGTAGGGCAATCGTTCTTCGAACCGCCCGGCGCGACGCATCTCGTTTCCGCCAACGCGAGCAACACCGAACCGGCCGAACTGATAGCCGTCTTTGTCGCTGATGAGGGAGCTGAATTGACCACCCTTCTCGAGCCATAGTTCAACGGACCGGCCGGCTCCGACGGACAACTGGGTCGGCACCGGGTTATCGGCCTTGACCGTCTACGGATAAACTGGCGCCATTTCCTTTGCTCCAAAGCGGAGGAGCCATCGTATCGAGCCACCTCGGAGTTCGGTTACCGATCAGACGGAGCCTTGAAATCGTAGGAGATGCGTCCGGCCGGCAGATAGAACAGCGCAATGACCGCGCCGCCCCTGACCTCGGGATAGTGCCTGCTGCCGGGGTCCGGCGCCGTCCAGCCCGGTCCCTGCCATCCCTGCAATCCCTTCAACTCTGCGCCCTCGTTCAGGGGCACCACGAGGTTGAGTTCGCCATAGGGATGGCCGTGGTACTGGCCGCGCAGCACGTCGTGGTCGTCCTCGTCCTTGAAGCGGCGCGGATCGGCGCTGTTCATGTACACGGCGGTGATGCTGAACTGGAACGTTTCGGGAGTGGGCTCTAGGATGCGGCTGCGCCGGTAATTCGGGCCGTCCACCTCCTGGTTTGCCGCCCATCCCTCCTCGACCCCGATTTTGATCAGGCGAGCCAGATCCTGGTAGAGCGCGCTGTTTTCGCCGTATGTCTCGTTAAGCCAACGTTCCATCTCGGCGCCAGGCGTCATGTCCTTGACTTCCCGGAGAAACGGAATGCTGCGCTGAATCAGTTCTTCTCGGCTTCCCATGGTGATCTCTCCTCTTCGACTATTACGTTTCGAATCCTACGAACGTGGCGAACTCATCAATGTCCGCCCGCGGCATCAATCTATCCGGCCGCTCAACCTTGGCTTTCCCGACCGAGATACCGCACACCACCATCTGCTCCGCCGGAATTGACAGCAGCGGGCGCAAAATTCGATGGTATTTTGCGAACGTTTCCTGCGGGCACGATTGAAGCCCGCGTCCCGCCGCCGCGAGCATCACGTTCTGCACGAACATTCCGAGGTCGAGCCAGCTTCCGACTTCCAGGCGACGGTCGATGGTCACGATCAATCCCACTGGCGCGCCGAAGAATGTGTAGTTCTTGGCGGTTTGTCTGCTCCTCGCCTCGAGATCGATTTGAGCAATTCCGAGCGAACCATAGAACAGTCGTCCGAATTCCTGTCGCCGCTTGAGGTATGGATCGGGTAAGTCGCTGGCGTAGTACTTGTATTCCGAGACGTGAGTTTTGGTGTGCATCCAGCAGCGCCGTCGAGACTCTGTCCTTGGCCGCGCCAGCCAGCACGTTGACGTGCCAAGGCTGGATGTTCGCACCGCTGGGCGCGAACCGCACGACACGGAGGATCTGCTCGATCGTCCGTCGAGGGACCGGAACGTCGCAAAACTCGCGGCACGCAAACCGCCCAACCAAGATCTGTCGATCGGGCTCTGCGCAAGGGCACCATTCTCACGCCTGCCGATCACGGTTTCTTTAGGACCGGATATCGCCGCATGGTTGATGCCCATATCGACTTCCTTTTATGGCAACGAGCGATCAGTGCGGCCAGGCGGAGCCAAGGATGATCGAGCAGAAGTTCTGACGGACATAGTTCATGTCCTTCAGCGCGAGGACGTCGGCCTTCACATTCCCGAACGTCGTCAGCGGCTTCTTGATGATGCCATTGGCGAAGTGATCGATGATATTCTCTTTGAAGTTTTTCTCGCGCGGATGATGGACGCAGACATGGTCGCGCTGTTCATGCGTGAAGTCGTGATAGGCGATGCCGAGCACGTCCATCTCCACGCCGGCGGTCACCAGCGCGATCGTCGGGCGCATGTGCTCGGGGATTCCGGGCGTCGTGTGGAGCGCGATGGCAGTCCAGACGTCCTCGATGTCACGCTCGGGCACGCCGTAGCTTTTCATGAATTTGTGGGCGGCATTGGCGCCATCGACCTCGAAGCGCAGATCGGGGCTCGAATATTTCTCGGTGAGACCCATGTCGTGGAACATGGCGCCGAGGTAAAGCAGCTCCGGGTCGTATCTCAGCGTGCGGCGCTCGCCGGTCAGCGCGCCCCAAAGAAAGACGCGGCGACTGTGGTTGTAGAGCAGGTCATCTTCGGTATCGCGCACCAGCTGCGTGGCGGCGCGAGCGATAGCACTGTCAGGCACCCGGACGCCGGCGATGATCTCGGACATGGAGCAATCTCCTCGGTTGAATAGTGGGCTGCTGCTTGCTTGCCGGTATTAGGCAACAGAGCCCGGCACCGGACAACGAGCGGGATGCTATGGATCAGGACAGCCGTCCGTCGTTTCCTGACAACAGGCCTGTCGGAGCATTCGTAGCAGCTGGAGACAGCCGCTCTATCGTCGGTTAGCCCGCGATCTCTTCCGATTCCGCCCGACGGAAGCTGGCGCGATATTGGACAGGGGTCACGCCAAGACGGGTGCTGAAGACAATCCTCATCCGATCCGCCGATCCGAAGCCGCAATCGAAGGCAATGGCCTTCAGCGGCCGGTCGCTTGCTTCCAGCATCATGCGCGCCGCATCAACGCGTGCGCGCTCGATGAATTCGTGCGGTGTGGTCCCGGTCACCTGCCCGAAATGTCGGGCCAGATTCCGCGGGCTCATGCCGGCGACAGCGGCCAGCGACTCCAGCGTGTGCCGATCCCCGATATTGGCCATGACATGGTCTTGGATGCGCGCGATCGGCGATTCGGGATCGGCAGGGGCTGTGAGATACGGACTGAACTGCGACTGTCCGCCCTGGCGCTGGGCAACCACGACCAGCCGCTTGGCGACCTTGAGCGCCGTTTCGGCACCGTGCCGCTGCCCGACGAGCGCCAGGCCCAAATCTATCCCGGCAGTCACACCCGCCGCGGTGATCAACCGTCCATCGCGGACATAGATCAAGTCCGGCTCGACTTTTGCTCTCGGAAACCTGGCCGCCAGGGCCCGTGCATCCTGCCAATGGGTTGTTACACGCCGATCGTCCAGGAGGCCGGCATAACCAAGCACAAAAGCTCCTGTGCAGATCGATCCATAAAGGCTCGAGCGCCACGGCAGCTCCTTGACCCACTGAAGCAGGCACGGTTCGGGCTCCGCTTCCGGTGGCGTCGGAGTGCCGGCCACCAGAACGACGTCGAAGCCGCCCGCCGCCTCTTCGAAGGTCAGGTCGGCGACCATGCGGATGCCGTTCGATGCGCGCAGCGGATTGCGATGAGCAGCAACCAAAGCGGTTTCGTAGCGATCCGCGCTGCCGAGAAACGTGTTCGCCTCGCTGAACACGTCCATCGGGCCCGCCACGTCCAGGGCCTGGACCCCCTCACAGACGACGATCGCGACAGCTTGTACCGGCACCTGCTACAGCCCCTCCACCCTGGAGCCTCATTATGCAGGTAGTCCGGACTCTGTAAAAGGCCTGGCGGGATCCAGGAGGCAACAGAACGAACATCCGTACATCCGGGATCAAACTGGGGCTCTGGACGTCTATTGATCGATATTGCTCTCCCGGCGGCCAACCAGGCGGCCCCATGCAGGTCCAAAAAAGATCGTCACGGCAACAGGCGAATTTGTCGCGCCGTTATTGTGATCCCGGCGCCTTGTCTGGCGTCGTCAGGGGCTCGTCCTTGGAATCCACAACGAAGACGGCCAGTAAGCTGCCGGGCTCGTTATCACTCGCGTTCTCACTGACCCTGTGATGTGAACCGGGCATTTCGTAAAAGCTTTCGCCTGCGTGATAGATCTTCGCGGGTTCGTCGCCGACTTGACTGCGGATGGCCCCGGACAGCACATAGGCGTAGATAAAAGCTGACGCTGCGTGGTGATGAGCGAGCGATTTGGCTCCGGGAGGATAAGTCACCGTTACAGCAACCAGCTTCTTTCCTTCGATATTCGGCAGTGCGTGCGCGAAGGCGACTTTCACCTGCTCTCGGACCTGCGCGATCGCCGGGGAGGCTCCCAGGGCGATCGCAGCTGCTATCAGCGGGACGGCGGCCGTTCGCAGTGCTCTTCTCGCTGTGTTCGCCATGATACCTCGAGGGTTTGGTACAGTACCAATCCGATAGGCAAATCCACTGATCGACATCATCGCATCTCCTCTTCTAACGAGCTCACGCAACTTCTTGAAACCAGGACGCAGGGCCGAGCTGATGGTCATGGTGAAGCTTCCGACGGGAAGCCATCGCCGCCGCCATCACCTTCGGCCTGACGTTCTGCTGCCGCTGAGCAGCACCGACAACAGAGCTGCCAGAGCGAATCCCGCAGCTACCCAGCCGAGCCGCTCCATCGCGCCATTGACAATGACCACAGCGCCCTTCGCAATAATCGGCGCATCCAAGCTGCAGATTTCGGCCGATTCGGAAGCGCTCGGCTGGTTCTGCCGCAGCATCGAAGCCAACCGAACTTATCCCCTCGTGCATTTCTTACTCGGTGCTGCACTAGCGCTGCTGGGCTCGCTGGATCACGCGAGAGCCGCCGCAAAGGCTGGACTAAGGCTTGTTCCGAGCTTCACTATCCGTATCTACCGGGACGGCGCTTACACAGACAACCCGACCTACCTCGCCCAACGCGAGCGCATCTACGAGGGCATGCGCTTGGCTGGGGTACCGGAGGAGTGATGGCGAAGTTGGGTCACGAGCGGCAATGCTCCGACTGATCGGAAGACTCCGCTTGGACGTCAGAACCAGACATCTGCGCCTTTATGAGTAGCATGTCCTAGTCGAGCGAGGTACTTATAACCGGCACCGCAGATCACGATGCGGGTGAGGTCGCTGTGCGCTGCGCCCTGATAGCGGCGCAATAACAGACCTCACCAGAGGTCCGGTCGGGCCAGCCTAGACCGGTCTTCTTTCCGACCGCCATAACTTTGGCCGCTCGACTACAATCGCAATCGTTTGCCGACGGACTGAAACAGCCCTGTAATGCCGCCGGTTCAGTTTGATAGCAAAAGACTGGTAGCACGACACCAGTCAATGACGGTCGGCCATGGGTGCTATCTCCACGCCGGCTCTCCGCGACGAACTGATCAGTGCGGCGGGTTGCCGGAATTTGATGCAGAGATAGATAGCGAGAGCGACGACGCACTGGCGTATGAAGCGCGCCAGCAGCAGGAAGCCGAGGTGATGGTCGACCTGCTCGCGGTCGAATTTGGCGAAGCGGCGCTTGTGTAGCAGGCGATGGAGCAGAAGCTGCCGTTGAGCATCGGGGCGATTGCGCACCGCAGGCGATCCTGCAATGCAGGCTGGTGACGATTCCTCAGACAAACGGATCGCCGGGTTCGTGTGGATGCCTCCTTGCGCGGACTTCGCCCGGTAAAGCTCGGGCTCGACCCAGATGCCCTTGTGCGCGATGCGCTTCGTGTAAGGTTGCGTTTTCCCGGATCAGCGGCGTCAGGCGCTTCTGCAGATCGGCAGCGGATGCCTTGTCGAACCGTGATCGACCTTACCCGCATAGATCAGGTCCTCGCCCTTTCGGCGGCCGACATAGATGCCGTCCCATTTGTTGCCGTCGAGCGCGAAGCCTGCGATCACCAGCGTCTCCCGCTGCACGGAGGTTTTCTTCACCCAGTTGTTGCCCCGGCCAGAGGTGTAGGCGCTGTCGCGCACTTTTGAGATGAGGCCTTCGAGCCTGACCTTGCGGGCGGGGGCGTACATCTTCTTGCCATCGACCTCGAAGCTCTCACTGAACTGGATAATGTATCGCCGATGATCTTCTTCAGGTACGCCTTGCGCCAGCGGCAGCTTTCGCAGATCGCGGCCGTTGAGATAGAGCAGATCGAGCGGCGATGGACGACGAGAAGATCGTGGAGACGTGAATATGAGCCGCATTGCATGGATCGGCTCCCTACACTGTCTCGGCCGCGAACACGATCCCGCGACCTCAAACTGGTGCAGCGGCAGTGCAGCGCACAAGTCGGGAAAGACAAGCAAGCCGACCCACGAAAAAGAAACGAAAGGGGAATAACCATGCTTCCACCAAGAGAGTATGACAAGCTGTGTGTGCTCGCCGCGGACCACGCGTTCCGAGTGATCAGCTTGGTCACCGAGTCGTTGGAAAACGACAAGCAGGCGCGGCGTTTGATGGTGACTGTACTGATGGCGCTTCACGACGACACCGCCTTGCAGATGGTCGAAACCGCGAAGTTGCCGAACGGCTCCCCGCCATCATTCAACGATTGCCACACACGGATCTCAAAAGCGGTAATTTCCGGCAAGGTCACGGACGTTATCAGCGACCTCGAATACAACAATGCGCAGCCACGCCAATGACCTTCATGGCATTCGAAGAGCTGGACGCGCTTACGAAGCGTCCAAGCGCGGCATCACGGCTTTTGTCGGCAACGAGATCCGGCAATTGATCGACGAAATTCGGCATCAATGCGACGAAGACCAGTGCTTCCAGGTTCGATATCGCCCACATTCGGCATCGCCTTTATCAAGCCTCGGAGCGCCACCGCTTGGCGTCATTTCCGATTGCAGTTCGGAGAACGCTTCACACAATGGGGCTTGTCGGTGGACTGGCGCGGTCGGTCTCGTGCGGCTGATCGTGAGTGGGAAATGCTAGTAATGGGCAGCCTGTTATCACGCCTGTTCGCGCTGGTGGCTGCGGCCATGCTGCCGGCAATCGCGATACAGGCGTACAACGAAATCGACCTGCGTCGCACGCGCCAAGTTGAAGTACAGGACGAAGTACTCGGGCTCGCCAAGCTCGCCGCCGCCGAGCAGCAACAGATCGTCCAGGGCGTTCGTCAGGCTCTGATAGCGCTTTCGGAGCTTCCGGCGATAAAGGCGAAGGACGTCCAGGGATGCGACGCTTACCTTTCCAGGATCAAGCAACGATACCCGGAGTTCATCGTCTTTATCGTGGTCGACATGAATGGCGACGCCTTCTGCGACTCAGCCAGAGAGCATAAGCCGGCTACCGCAGCTGGACGTCCCTACTTTGCCAGCGTCGTGAAAACCGGAAAATTCACGGTCGGAGAGTTCGCAATCGGCCGAACGACCGGTCGCAATGTCGTTCAGTTCGCGCTGCCATTCTACGACGACGAGGATCGCATGGGCGGCGTCGTTATAGCGGCCCTCAGCCTCGACTGGCTCGCCGACTACATCGCGAAAAAGGGCGTTCCGGCGGGAGCTGCGCTCGCCATCACGGACCGCAACGGCATCGTTCTCGCTCGCTATCCTGACAATGACGTGTTTGTCGGCAAGAAGTTGCCCGTTGGTGAAGACCCGATGCTCGACAACGGGACCGTAGCGGATATGGTCAACATTGACGGCGTGCGAAGAATTGTCGGCTTCGCCGCTGTGGGGGAAGATCTTCTTGTCGGCTTCGGCCTCGGCAGGGCGCAGACTTTCACCAAGATCGAACATCGCACGCGACGCGACGTGTTGTTCATTGTCATGAGCGCCCTGCTTGTTTTGATCCTGACGGCGTGGGGCGCCCAGCGGTTCATCCAGCGCCCGTTTGCGGAATTGGTTGACGCTGCGAACCGATGGCGGTTCGGCGAATTCGGCCGGCGTGTGGACATCCCGGGCAACTCGGAAATCGCACGGGTCGCCACGGCGTTCAACGCCATGGCCGATGCGCTCAAGCACCGTGAGCACGAATTGTCCGAAGCGAGGGAGCAGTTCCACCAGAGCCAGAAGATGGAGAGCGTCGGCCAGCTCACCGGTGGCGTCGCGCACGATTTCAACAACCTGATCACGGTGGTTTCAGCGAACCTCGAACTTATCGAGGCGGGCGACGATATTGACAAAGCCCGGCAGTTCGCCGCGGCTGCACGGCGTGCTGTCGATCGGGGGGCGAAACTGACGGCGCAGCTTCTGGCCTTCTCGCGCCGGCAGGTATTGAATCCAAAACCGGTCAACGCAAACCAGCTTGTTTCCGAGTTCCAGGGACTCATCCGCAAAGCCGTCGGGGAAGCGTGCCGGGTCAAGGTGTGGACCAGTGAAGGATTGTGGCTGTGCCATGTCGACCCGGCGCGGCTGGAGACCGCTCTGCTCAATCTGGCCCTGAACGCGCGCGACGCCATGCCCGATGGCGGCGTGCTCGATATCGAGATGAGGAACATCGTCGTGAACGAAGGAGCCGTGGCGGGGTGCTTGCCCGGATCCTACGTCAAGCTGTCTGTCAGAGACACTGGTTTTGGAATGCCCCCCGAGGTGCGGGACCGCGCGTTTGAGCCCTTCTTCACAACGAAGGAAGTGGGCAAAGGTACCGGGCTCGGCCTTAGCATGGTCTACGGCTTTGTCCGTCAGTCCGGCGGGCACATTGCGATCGAAAGCGCATTGGGAAAGGGGACCACTGTCGCTCTCTACTTGCCCAAAGCCACGCAAAAGCCTGAGGTCGAAATGGAAGAGGTCCAATCCCAAGCATTTCCGGCCGGCTCGGAGCGAATCCTGGTTGTCGAAGACAACGACGATCTTCTGGACCTCACGTCGGAGATGCTGACCAGGTCGGGCTATCAGGTTCGTTGCGCTCGGAATGGCACTGAAGCCCTTCGGATGCTCCAGAGCGAGGAATTTGATCTGGTGTTAAGTGACATCGTGATGCCAAACGGGATCAACGGCATAGAAGTTGCACGCGAAGCGAGGCGATTGAACAAGCGCATCAAGGTCCTGCTTGCCTCGGGCTATGCGGGAGACGTGCTGGAACGACATCATGCGGTGGGGGAATTTCCGATTATCGACAAACCGTTCCGCATGTCAGATTTGGCGGCGCGCTTGCGGTCAATCCTGCACGAAGGTTGAGATGATCTCCTGCCGTTGCTTTCTTGCCGCGCATGGCGCCATTAACGAGGTTTACCGGACGCCGGTGAATCTAAGCTGTACTTCCTTCACACTTGACGTAAGTCCCGGTTCAACGGCGGGCAGCAGTCGACGAGCCTTGATCCGCTGCGGGTCCAAATCAGCGGTGGAGGCGAGCTCACCAACGTCCGGCTACAGCTGACCGCTGACGTCGCAATGGGCATTGGTGTTATTCGGCTTTGGGCCATCAGCGGTCATGCGTGGCGCAACGATCAGAATATGGTGGCGGTTCCACAGTAAGCGTGGTCAGTTGCTACTGCGATTGATGAAATCGGCGATGGTGTCGGCAGCCTTGGCTTCGATGCCGAAGTAGCCATGCGCCGTCTTCGTCTCGCAGGACGGTGACTCGGGCGGATCGCCGCCGTCAAGCAACGCAACTTCGGTCTTGCTGGTCTTTGTCAGGCCCTCTTCAACATCTCAGCGTCGGCCGGCGGCCTGGCGCGGCAAGAGTCGTTTCGATGCGACATGATAAGAGTCGGAGCCCTAAGCGATGACCGCTCGAAACCAGGTGAGTTGTCTCAGATTCATAGGAGATTGTTCAGGTGGCTGGCGCTCAGAGGTTTCCTCGCGTGCTTTTGACGGCCATCAGTAATGATGAGCGCACGACAATGGCAGGCGGCTCTGCCATGGTCGTGTCAGTTGGTCTCTGCTGTGGAGCTGTCTACGCGGCCGGCCGCTCGTCGCCCGATGCTCGAGAGCCGCCGCTCGCCATTCTTTCCAATGTCCTGCGGTCGACTTTGCCCAACGTATTGCGCGGCAACGCATCGATCACCCGAAGGTCTTCAGGAACCTTATATGGAGCAAGGCGGGTCGCAACGTCCCGAACAATCTCGGCGACCACGCTTTCCTTCGCAACAGCCGCGAGCTTGACGAACCCGACCACGCGCTGACCAAGCACCGGATCGGGCTTGCCGACGGCAGCCGCCTCCTGCACTGCCGGATGGCAGGCAAGCAAGGCTTCCTCCACTTCGACGGGTGAGATGTTGGTCCCGCCACGGATAATGATGTCCTTCTTGCGCGACACGAACCAGAGTTCGTCCCCCTCCCCGCGTCGCATCATGTCACCGGTATGATGCCAGCCGTCCTTAAGGCTCTGCGCAGTTGCCGCTGGATCGTTCCAGTAGCCGACGAAAACATTGCTGCCGCGGACCAGGAGTTCGCCGATCTCACCACGTGCAACATCGGCACCATTCTCGTCCACAAGCCGAATTTGGGCCTCCTCGGGGATGCGAAGGACGGGTCCGGGTCGCGTTCCGAAGCTCAGGTGACTTGGGACCTCAGTAGCCCCCCAAATGTTATAAAGGGGGGCCCCCACGGCTGCCGTGAACTGCTTCTGCAAATCGAGCGGACAAACGTCACCTCCGGTCAGACAAATCTGGAGTGACGACAAGTCGCGCGGCCTTGCCTGCTGCGCCTTAAGCAGTCCCGCGTACTGGTAAGGAAAACCGAACATCCGAGTAGCGCGATGGCGTTCAATTCTGTCAAGGATGATGTCCGGGTCCGGGCTCTGGAGCATGATGAAGGGCGCTCCAACTTGGATATAGCTCAGCGCGCCGCAGAGGCCGCTGGCATGCGCCAATTGCGATGACGAGATCATGACGTCATCCGTCGAGAAGTTGAAATGCTTGCACGTGAGATGCGCTGCTGCCGCAAGCGTGTCCTGCGTATGAACGACGAATTTGGGCTGGCCGGTGGTCCCAGAGGTGTTGATCAGCACGGCGGGCTCGTTTGAGGCCGGGGTCGGCAAATCCGCATTTAAGGAATGTTTCAGAACCTCCCACGGCTGCACACCATGCGCTCCATCAGCGTCATCGAGGATGACGCGTTCTTCGAGAGGAAGGATCGCGGCGTCGACCTCGCGAACATTAGGGTAGAGAGAGGCTTGGCCGATATAGAGCGCCGGCTGGATCCGCTGCAGCATGGGCGCGAGTTCGGCAAACTCGAACGCGGTGCGAAGCGGCGCCGCGATCGCGCCCAGCCTGAAACACGCATAATAGGCGACCAGCATTTCCGGCCGGTTCATCATATGCAGCACGACACGATCCCCCGCCTTCACGCCACTCGCCGCAAGCCCTCGCGCGATGCGCTCGGATTCGTCAGCCAGCCTCCGATAGGTCCACACGTCTTCGTGAAAGATGAAAGCTGTGCTTTCGGGGCGAGACTGTGCCTGCTGCATCAAGGCTTCGGTTGGTATTGACGGTTTCATCGGCCGCTTTCCTTGTCTTGACATGGAGCGGCTCGATTTATGCAGATTTCAATACCTAATCATTTCAGCGGGATTACGTCTGTAAGCCGGTGTTACGGTTTCGCCTGCCTTTCTGAGATGCCTGCTGCGATAACTTGGCATTCACGCCGCACTTCTGCAGACCGGAAATGAGATCCGATATGCATTCTTGCTCGCGGCGTAGTCCTGCAGTGCGGTGTCAGAAAAGCGGCAACGGATGTCACACGCCGTGGTAGATGAGACGCGTGAAGAAATCGGGGGGTATGACGAATTGACCCCACTTAGTCGAACGCCGCAGTCGGCTTGGCGGCGATCGTCTCATTGTATTTGCGACGGGCGGCAACGAGCGCCTTCGATCGGTGCCCCCAAAGTTGGGACGCAGCGTGGTCGATCTTATCGAGACACACGGCCACGGAGTGTGGTGACATCAGGAGGCTGGACTACTGGCGCGGCATTTCCCCAGGTATTGCGCACATAGGTCAGAACGTCCGCAATCTCTGTGTCACTGAGATTCCAACCGAAGGACGGCATGGCGGGTGCGGTCGGGGCAGCTGCAGTGGCGACAGCGCGACTGCCGATCAGAACGACGCGAATCAAGGATGTCGGATCAGCGGACTGGACGAGTGGCGCTTGTGCGAGGCGCGGGAATAGCGTTGGAACGCCGGCGCCGCTAGACATGTGGCATGCCGCACAACGGTTCTCATAGACTGCCTTGCCCGCCACCATGCGTGTGTCATCGTGCGCCAGCGCAACGGCCGGGCTCGCGCTGCGAGGAGCGCGATCCTTCAGATAGGTGGCGATCGCTAGAAGATCGGCATCTGTCATATGAGAGGTGGAGTTCTCAACGGCCTCGGCCATCGGCCCGGACGCAATGTCGAAAGAGTTGGCACCGGTCTTAAGATAGCGGATGATGTCTTCCGTGGACCAATGACCGATGCCCATACGGGGATCCGCGGTCAGATCAGGCGCATACCAATCCTGCAACAATGCGCCCCGCAAGGCTTCTCCACCCCGATCGCCGCCCGTGATGTTCTTCGGTGTATGACAGGTTCCGCAATGGCCGAGGCCTTCAACCAGATAAGCCCCACGGTTCCACACATCCGACTTTGCCGGATCGGATTGAAACACCCCGGGCTTGAAATTGATCAAGTCCCAGGTGGATGTTGCCGGTCGGCGGACATTGAACGGAAACCTGAGCTGATTCGGCTGAACATCGTTGTGCACCGGCTCCAATGTGCGCAGATAAGCCCAGATCGCCGATACGTCCTCGCGGGTAACCTTGGTGTAGGCGGGATACGGCATTGCCGGATAGAGGCGAACCCCATCCCTACCAATCCCCTCATGCATCGCCCGCCACAAATCCGATTCGGTCCAGGCACCGATTCCCGTCGCAACATCCGGCGTAATATTTGGACCGAGCAATTTTCCGAATGGCGTCTCCAGCGCAGCTCCGCCTGCAAAAGGCTTACCGCCCGGCGCAGTGTGGCAACCGGCGCAATCGCCGAGCACGGCGAGGTACCGGCCGCGCTCGATCTTCTCGAACGCCTGGTTGTCTTCCGCCGCGCGCGCGGCAGTCAGGCCGATCGCGCAGGCGGCGAGCACAAGAGCCATCAGATTGCGCATTCTCATGCCATGCCTTGGAGTGCTAGCTGTCAAATCTGCACGAGCGGGCCAGGACTCTTCAGGTAGCGGTTTACGATCGCGTCTGCCGCCCAATAGGCGAGTGCGCCCACCGTATCCGTGGGATTATATCCGGGGTTCTGCGGGAAGGCCGTGGCACCCATGACGAACAGGTTGGGCACGTCCCAGCTCTGCAAATAGCGATTGAGGGCGCTGGTCTTGGGCTCGACGCCCATAATGGCACCGCCGCAGGTGTGCGTTGTCTGGTACACGGTGACGTCGTAAGGACCGCGACGTGGGTGCTTCTCAAGCTGCCGCGGTCCCATCTTCTGCGCGACCTCAGCCAGCCGATCCGTCAGGTATGTCGACATCTTGAGCTCGTTGTCGTGGAAATCGAACGTCAGGCGCATCAACTTGCGGCCGAAGCGGTCCGTGTAGGTCGGATCGAGGTCGAGATACACGTCGCGATAACTATAGCAGCTGCCGTGCGTGACGGTCTCATAGCTGCTCAAGTAACTCTTCGCCACCGCCTTCTTCCACTCGGCGCCCCACCTCGGCGTCCCCTGTGGTGTCCTCCCAGTCTGAATCGGTCGGCCATTGGTCTGCACCGCGCCCATATAGCCGCCGCCGACGAAGCCATGCGGTCCGTGATCGAAATTGTCGCCGTTGAACTCGTCGATGCACATTCCGATCGAGCCCGACGCGATGAAGGGATTGAAGATCTTGTCGTCGAAGAACGCGCCTACGCTAGATGTGACTTGGTAGGAATAATTTCGCCCGATCACGCCCTCGCCGGTGCGCGGATCGTAGGGCCTGCCGATGCCCGAGTGCAGCAGCAGGTGCACGTTGAACAACTGGAATGCGCAGAGCAGCACGAAGTCGGCCGGCTGCTCCCATTCGTTGCCAGTGGTGTCGACATAGGTGACGCCGGTGGCGTGTTTTCCCGATCTATCCAGGTTGATCTTCGATACCTCGCACTGCGTGCGCGCCTCGAAATTAGGACGGCGGAGGAGTGCCGGCAAAATCGTGGTCTGCGGACTAGCCTTCGAGTAGTTGCCGCAGCCGAACCATTCGCAGAAGCCGCAATAGGTACAAGGGCCTATCGTGACGCCGAGCGGGTTCGTATATGCCTGTGCGAGATTCCCGGAGGGTTGCGGAAAGGGCTTGTAGCCCATCTCCTGAGCCGCCTGTGCGAACAGCGTCGGGCCGTAGGGCTGCCTCTGCGGCGGCGTCGGATACTCGCGGGACCGCGCTCCCTCGAAGGGATTGCCGCCCGGCTGTATCCGCCCTTTTATGTTGCCGGCTTTGCCGGACGTGCCGCACAGATACTCGAACTTGTCGTAATGGGGCTCGAGGTCATCATAGGTAATCCCCCAGTCCTGGATCGTCATGTCCTCGGGCAGGAATTTTTCGCCATAGCGCCCCACCAGATGCGTTCTCAGCTCGAAGTCGCTGGGCAGGAAGCGCCACGTCTCGGCATTCCAATGCACGCCGCCGCCGCCAACGCCGTTGGGCGGCATGAAGGATCCCCAGCTGCGGATGGGCAGGGCCGTCTGACTGGCGTTGTTACGGAAGGTCATCGTCAGCTGTTCCGGCCGGAGGAATAGATCGTGGCGGATGCGGTAGCGCAGCTCATCTTGCGCATAGGCCGGCGGGAAATCGGTCGCCGTGTCGCGCCACGGGCCGCGTTCGATCGCCACCACGTTCAATCCGGCACCAGTCAGCTCATGCGCCACGATGGAGCCAGTCCAGCCCAGCTCAATAATCACCACATCAGTTGCTGGCAATTTGCGCGTCATATTCCCGATACTCCGGACGAGACTTATTTGCGCCTTTCGCGCCTATTCGGGTAGGCCAGCAATGCCAATCGGTGGCAGCGGATAGCGCTCGTTGTGCCGCTCAACCCAGTCGCGGTAATCATAGCGCGCGCCGGGAAATCCGATCATCTTCCAGCCGACCATGTCGCGGTTGCCGCCGTAAACTGGGTCAGCGAAGAAACCCTCCCGCGTGTTCTGCAGCAGATACTCGAAGAATGCGCGACCGCTAGTTCCTTCCAGTTGCACCTCGCCTTTCTCCAGCCCGGAGAGAACCTTGTCCTTCTCATCGTCGGGAATCTGGGCGAAGGGCTTTCCTGCGTAGGTGGCGCGACAATATTTGTCCAATGCGGCCAGCGCCTGGCGATACCGCGCTGCCGGGGTCAACGGCGACTGATCTCCCTGCTCCGGCGTTCCGTCGGCGAACGGCCCGTGCATGTAGAGCCCCTGGGCGCTGCCATACGATCCCAAAAGTTGCCGGTCGATAAAGACCGCACAGCCGGCATCCTTGCCCCCCGGCGTCTGCGGGTCCGGCGGGATCAGCCGGTCGACGAGCGCTTCGACGGCCGCTCCTTCTTCCGGAGTGAAATACGCCCATGGCCCAGGCCGCACCGCTGTTGGTGGAGTGCCGGCACTTGGTCCCCACGGCAAACTGCCCTTGACGACCAGCGCGCGAGCGGAGGTCACCGAAAACACCAAAGCCATGGCGGTGGTTATGAGTAATTCGCGGCGGCGCACGCCGTGATTGGAGCGCGACGAGCCGGGTATTCCCTCCCCGGCACTATCAGCACCGGGGGCCGTCTTCCGGATACCGTTGGCGCTCAGCGAAATCTCTTTCGCGACCATAGTGCTCCCCTGGATCGTGAAGTCGGAATTCCAAGGTGGCGCATTAAAACACCAAGATAGCACAGTCTAAACGGTTCTCAAGTCGAGTGCGTCCAGTTCGGCAATTCAGGCCGCGGCAAGGCGGGGTTCGGCGTGGCTCTTTGGGGTACGATGCGCCGGGCTTGCCTGAAAGAGCTTGAGCGTGAACTGATCGCGTATTGCAATGCACACCCATGAAATCGAATCGTCTAAGCGGTAGAGTGTTGCTCAAGCAAGAGAGATTTACGACCGGGTTAAGCTGAAAGTACATCTGCATCAGCGTGACCGTTCAGGGCGATCGCTCCAACTTGATTATGCGCGCGCCACTTCCGATCAAGATCGATAGGTGAAACTCCAATTGTTCTTCATGCTACGTTGCGGTCCATTTTTTGCTTCCTCGTAAAAGCGTTTGACACGCCAACTTTACGAGAAGCCCTTGTGCTTGCTCGTATGCGAATTCGCGTTGAACGACGTCGCGCAAGATCAACATCATCAACTGAGACACCATCGCCCCGCTCCGATGCATCCGGCAGACTACGGCAACCGCGCACCACTATCCTCGACGTCCCGATTAAGCCACAACGCATCGAGGCAATCGGTCGCCGAAAGATTCGTTGTGTCAGTAGGGCAGCCAATGACCGTCTAAAATGGCAGGGCAAAGCCGCAAACACGTCCGGCACCCTAATCCGTCTTTGGCAAGCTTCCGAGAGCGGCCCGGCTCCGCAGTCGCCCGTCCGGTCCGCGGTCCCGATCCGCAGAGGAGCGGCTCTCTTATCCACCCGAAAACTGCGGGGGCTCAACAGCTCTGGAAGAAACTATCCGAACCCGCTATATTGATGGTGCATCAAGAAGAGGCTGACGCCCTCGCCAACCTGCCATCCCGGGCAAGGTGGTTTCTGCAAGGAGATGCGGCCAATTCGGCAACGTACGGGTCGCGCGGCCGTCAGCCTCCTCGCCTATGCAAGCAATGGAGGTATTTTTTTGAATGACGTATTCGCTGATCCCCTCGATGAGCATCAGAGCGCATTTGTCGATCCCTGGAGTCATCAGCCCCAGAATTGGGGAGATATTCCAGATCACGCGGTGTTCGCTGGGGCATGGCACCTAAACGTCGGAATCGACACTCTTCATGAAGCGCTTTTTCTTGCGCGTGACGACCAAGAGGACCGGCTGTGGTCGCTGACTACATCCGCTGACACGTGCACGCGAGAGAGTCTGACCGCACGCGAGCGCGGCGATCGCGCCTGGATCAAGCGGAAGATCAGTTGTGGCTGTGTGGCCGGAGCGGCTCGCGCCAGAAGCCCGCGCGATGCGGCGACCATCCTAATGAGCAGACTACTCCGCTCTCGCCTTCATTTTTCAGGCTCGGAGCCGCCCTACATGTCTGGCCTGCTCACAAGCCAAGAGATGGCCGCCATTGTAGATGTCTTTGAGCAGGAGTTAAGACGGAATACGGTGGCGGCGGAAGCGGATCAGCGTAAAGATGAAGCCGGCATCATCATACCTCCGGACTAAGGCGGCCTCGGCGGCAAACTGGTAGGCTGTGTTCAAGGAGCTCGATGCCGGTTACGGCACGCCTCGGATGACCTATCCCAGCGCTGCTGGTGTTCGATACGTAGCCCCACGCTGCCGCCCAGAAAGAACTGATGGAGGCTGTCCTTCTCGCCCCGGCTGAGCGAGGCTCCCTCCGTGCCAAACTCGGGGAAGACTCTGGCGAGGAGGGATATGACGTCAGAGCGCTCGTCGAGCGCGGTTCAAAGCCCCAACTCCGAAAGCCCAGGGTGATCGTCCGGACGCCGTCCCAGAGGCCAGTGAAACTTCCGGTCGGCTTCCTTGATGGGAAGGTCATTGATGCAGGCAAACCGGCGTTGCATCAACCCTGCGGCATCATATTCCCAGTTTTCGTTACCATACGAACGGAACCAATTGCCGCTGTCATCATGCCACTCATAGGCGTAGCGGACGGCGATCCGATTATCGGCGAAGGCCCAGAGCTCCTTGATCAGCCGATAGTCGAGCTCCTTTGCCCACTTTCGGGTGAGGAACGCCACGATCTCGGTCCGTCCGTTGGCAAATTCAGAGCGATTCCGCCAACGGCTGTCCGGCGTATAGGCCAGCGACACCTTCTCGGGATCGCGGCTGTTCCATCCGTCTTCTGCCAGGCGAACCTTTTGTGTTGCGCTCTCGAGCGTGAATGGTGGTGCAATGATGGTCATTTCAGTTTCTCCTATACTGACAGGTGCGAGTTGCAAGTATGAACATTCAAGGCTCGGCCATATCCAATTTTACCATCCGGTCGGCCGAGAATCGTGCGCAACGCACTGATGAGCGCCGCATTTTCCTGCGGAGTGCCGATCGTGACTCGCAGCTTGTCGCGCAGCCGATCGGTATCGAACCAGCGGACATAGATGTTCCCCTCCATAAGCTTCGTGACGACTTGGCGTGCGCTGCAGCTGCCATCAAACGATGCGAGCGAAACGAGAACGAAGTTGGCTTGAGATGGGCCGACAGCGAGGTTCAAGTCTTGCAGATTGCGCGAAAGTGTCTCTCGTTCCTTCCGAACTGCCTCCCAAGTGCCGCTCGCATGCGTGCGGTCGTCGAGCCCCGCCGCACCGAGTATCTGGGCGATTGCATCGACGTTGTAGGTGTCCTTCGTTTTGTGAAGGATTGGCTGGATCAGCCTGACATCCGCGAGGCCATAACCCAAGCGGAGACCGGCAAGCGAATATCCTTTGCTCAGGGTGCGGAGCAGAAGGACATTTTGATGCCGCGATATCAGCGTTGTCGCATCATAGCCCAGCGCCGGATCAACGAAATCTACATAGGCTTCGTCAACAACGAGTACCCCCTTAAAGGACGCGGCGAGCCGTTCGATCGTGGCGATTGGAAAAAGCGTTCCGCATGGCGCGTGGGGGTTCGTGAGGAACGCGAGCTGCGCGCCGGCCGCATTCCAGCGGCTCGCAGTTTCCTCGGGCAATTGCCAAGCTTCGGTCAAGGGAACGTCGCAGACGGGCGCCCGATGGAGACCTGCGAGCAAGGAATAGAAGCCATAACCGGGCGAAACGATGCCGACCGCGCGGCCGGGATCGACAAAGGTCGCGAGCGCCAGTCGCAGCAGCTCGTCGCCACCATTGGTGGCAATAACCTGATCAGGCGCAACGCCGTGGGCGCGCGCGGCAACGAGACGAAACGCCATGGCCGACGGATCCGGATAACGCTGGAGTGTGAGGGGAAGAATATTGCTGAGATGCGCCATGACCCTCGGGCTGGGCGGAAAAGGATTCTCATTCGTGTTGAGCTTGATCGCGCCGCTATCGGGCTGGAGCCCCGGTACGTAACCCTCAATTTGGCAAATATGCATTCGTTCGTACATCAGCGTCTCCGCCTGGGCCGGTCAGGTGCATGACCGGCGGATCGCTCCGCGACCAAGATCGGCTGCAACGAAGAGCGATGCAGGCACATATACGGCGCCTTCCAATAGGGACGCGACTGGACGAAGATCTCCGCCGATCGCCGGGCGCGTCGCTCAAGTCAGTCCTTCGCCCGAGCGCGATCGATCGACATTTGGGTCGGCATCATGTTGACGTTCGCGTTGTGGATGACCCACAGGGAGCCGACGACAACAGTCGCGATCAGCAGGCCAGTGAGGAGAAAAATCAACGTGTTGTTCCGCTGCTCTGGCGCGGTTCCGAGATGGAGAAAGAATGCGAGCTGCACCAGCAACTGAGCGACGGCAAGGAGCGTTATCGCCGGCAGGATCATGTCCCTAGCAACGGCACCGCTCATGACTGCTCCAAACGAGAGTGCGGTCAATCCGAGCGACAGAAAAAAGCCTGCTACGTAGGACTTAAGTGTAGCGTGGGGGGCATCATCTGCAATGTGGTTTGGAATACTCGCTCTCGACATCACAGCACCCCGCGCAGGTAAACGAAGGTGAAGACGCAGATCCACACCAGATCGAGGAAGTGCCAGAAGAGGCTGAGACATGCGAGACGCCGACGAATGACCCCATCCAGCTCAAAGTGTGAGGTTTGGTGGATCATCACCGCAAGCCAGATCAGCCCCGCCGTCACGTGCAATCCGTGCGTGCCGACGAGCGTGAAATAGGCCGAGAGGAAGGCGCTTCGGTTCGGGCCCGCTCCCTCTTCGATGAGATGGACGAATTCTCGAACTTCCATGTTGATGAATGCCGCGCCCAACACGAAAGTGATGGCGAGCCACGCGATGACATTTCCCCTGCGGTTGGTCTGCAAGTTGAGTACGGCGACACCAAAGGTGAAGCTGCTCGCCAGCAGCAGAACCGTTTCAACCGCAACATACGACAGATCGAAAAGCTCCCGCCCGCCCGGACCGCCCGCAACATTTGCGGCAAGCACGCCGAAGGTGGCGAACAAGCACGCGAATATCAGGCAATCGCTCATCAGGTAGATCCAGAAACCGAGAACGGTCATCGACCCGTCATCATGCTCGTGGTGATGTGCGGCTGAAGCTTCGAACGTCGCTACCGATCTGGGGAGAACAGAGATGTTCATGGTTACACTGCCTTCGATATTTGCGCGTGGCGCTGTCTCTCGATGCGCGCGACCTCGGGTGCCGGAACATAGTAGTCGGTGTCCCGGTCGTAGCTGCGCGCGACGAACGTGCCGACCATCCCAAAGAGGCCAACCGCGGCGATTGCCCACATGTGCCAGACGAGCGCGAAGCACAGGACGAAGCTGAAGACGCCCATCACGAAGCCGGCCGCCGTATTCTTCGGCATGTGGATGTCCTCGTAGTACGACGCGGAGCGCCAGGCTCGTCCAAGCTCCTTGTCTTCCCAATGCTGCTCGAGCGAGGTGATACGGGGAATATGGGCGAAGTTGTAGAAGGGCGCCGGCGAGGCCGTGGACCACTCCAGGCTGCGGGCATTCCACGGATCGCCCGTCACATCGCGGTTCTTCTCCCGATCCCTGATGCTGACCCAGAACTGGATGAGGATGGCGATGATGCCTATGCCGATAATCACCGCGCCGACCAGAGCGACGATCAGGTAGGGGTGCCAGTCGGGCACGTCATAGTGGTTCATGCGGCGCGTCATCCCCTTGAAGCCGAGGATGTAGAGTGGCGTAAAGGCGAGCCAGTAGCCGACCAGCCAGCACCAGAAGGAGACCTTGCCCCAGAATTCGTTCAGCTTGAACCCAAACACCTTTGGGAACCAGAAACTCATGCCGGCAAGGCAGCCATAGACCACGCCACCGATGATGACGTTGTGGAAGTGGGCGACCAGGAACAGGCTGTTGTGCAGGACGAAGTCCGCACCGGGAACCGCCAGCAGCACGCCGGTCATGCCGCCGACAGCGAAGGTGACCATGAAACCGATGGTCCACAGCGTCGCCGAGTGGAAGCGGATCCGGCCCCGGTACATCGTGAACAGCCAGTTGAACAGCTTCACACCGGTCGGAATCGAGATGATCGTCGTCATGATGCCGAAGAAGGCATTGACGTTAGCGCCGGAGCCCATCGTGAAGAAGTGATGCAGCCAGACGAAGAACGAGAGCACGCCGATCGACGAGGTGGCGTAGACCATCGACTTGTAGCCGAAGAGCGGCTTGCCAGAGAAAGTCGCGATCACCTCGGAGAAGACGCCGAAGCACGGCAGGATCAGCACGTAGACCTCAGGATGGCCCCAAATCCAGATGAGGTTGATGTACATCATCGCATTACCACCAAGTTCGTTAGTGAAGAAATGCATGTCGAAGTACCGATCGGCGGCGAGCAGCGCCAAGGTAGCGGTCAATACCGGGAAAATGGCAACGATCAGGATGTTGGTGATCAGCGCGGTCCAGACGAAGACCGGCATCTTCATGAAGCCCATGCCGGGCGCGCGCATGCTCAGGATCGTGACGACGAAGTTGATTCCGGTGAGTGTCGTGCCAAGCCCTGAGACCTGTAGCGACCATATGAAATAATCGACGCCGACTGTCGGACTGTATTCGAGCTCGGACAGCGGCGGATAGGCGACCCAGCCGGTCGCGGCGAAGTCGCCGACCCACATGGAGACCATGACAAGAGCTGCGCCGACGGCGGACAGCCAGAAACCCAGCGAATTAACGAAGGGATAGGCGACGTCGCGAGCGCCGATCTGGAGCGGCACCACGACGTTCATCAGCCCGATGATAAAGGGCGTGGCCACGAAGAAGATCATAATCACGCCATGGGCGGTGAAGATCTGGTCGTAGTGATGCGGCGGCAGGTAGCCGGCGGCATCATTGGCGGCCATAGCCTGCTGAGTGCGCATCATGATCGCATCCGCGAATCCGCGCAGCAGCATGAGGAGCCCGAGACCGAAATACATTACGCCAATCTTCTTATGATCGACGGAGGTGATCCATTCGGACCAGAGATAACCCCACTTCCGATAGTAGGTGAGCAGGGCAAGAACGGTGAAGCCGAGAACGGCGACGACGATGCCAGTCCCTGTGATGATCGGTTCATTGAGCGGAACGGCGCTGAGAGAGAGTTTTCCAAGCATCAATAATTCCTCCGCGAGACCAGTCCCTGGGGCGTGCAGATCGCGTCGTTGAGCGCCACCGCCGGCATCCGTCCCGCCATGAAGCGATCGACGATGCTGTCGAAGAGTCCGGGCGTGACTCTCGCGTATGTGGTAGCCGGCGTCTTGATGCTCGGCTGCTCGAGCCCCCTGTAGCTCGCTTCGTCCAGCGCAACCGGGGCGTTCGTTGCCTGCATGATCCAGGCATCGAACTGTTTTCTGGGCACTGCGACCGTGTCGAAATGCATGTCCGAAAAACCCGGCCCGCTGAAGGCCGAGGATCGACCGGCATAGATGCCAGCCTCATCGGCGACGAGATGTAGTTGGGTCTGCATCCCAGCCATTGCGTAGATTTGGCTGCCAAGCTGCGGGATGAAAAAGGAGTTCATCATCGACGCAGACGTCAGGCGGAAGTTGATCGGCGTGCCGACGGGAATCGCGAGGTGGTTTACGGCGGCGACACCGTAGTCCGGATAGATGAACAGCCACTTCCAATCCAGCGCGACAACTTCGACGTTCACCGGCGCGACGTCCGATTCAAGCGTCCGGTAGGGATCGAGCGAGTGGGTTGTCTCCCAAATGAGGACGGCGAGGAATGCTACGATGATGCAGGGGATCGACCAGATAACGATCTCGATCGGCGTCGAGTGCGCCCATTTGGGCATGTAGGTCGCCTTGGAGTTAGACTCCCGATAGCGCCAGGCGAAAACGAGTGTCAGCACAATCACGGGAATGACGACAAGCAGCATGAGGCCGAGCGCGATCAGGATCAGATCCTTCTCCTGCGCGCCGATGGACCCCTTGGGGTTCATCAGTTCCAGATGATCGCAGCCGCCGAGGGTCAAGAGCAGGATCGCAACGGCCACTCGGCCCGCGACTGTCGGGAGCTTAGCGAGCGCAGCGCCCTCTTCGCGTGTCGCAGGCTCTACCCGTCGGCCACGATGAAGCGAAGCATGGCTGAAGAGCCCTCCGTGGCCTTGCTTGAGTGCCTTTGTGCTCGCCTCGGTGTGAGGCAACCATGATCCGTGCTGGAACAACTTACCCATCCTCTAGGATCAGCGGCTCATCCGGCGCCGCAGATTCGATTTCCACTTGTATGGCTTCTGCCTTCGATATAGCCGACAAATCACACCACATTGTATGTTCGTCAAGCATACATTTTCGTTACCGAACCGCTCAGTGTACGCTATAGAGATGAGAGCGCTCGGCAATTCGAGGCGAAGATCGAGGGAAAATGGCGCTGGATCAATATGTCCGGGCGCGATGAATGCGGGCGACAGGCAGCTGAGCGTTTATGATAGTAGCGCGACACGACTAGTCCCGCCCATTTCAGGCCAACAATGGCATTGAAGTGTATGCTTCAATCGCCTACTGTTGTCGGCAACAATGTATGGTATTAGCGCTGCTGCGCCGCAACGATGCGGACGGTCCAGTCGGCATCCTCAACCCACGTCCAAGTCCAGATGCAAGGGAGCATTCATGACAGACTATCGAACAATTCGTGCCGCCGCTGTGCAGATCTCCCCCGACCTCGCTTCTCTCGAAGGGACGCTCGACCGTGTGCTCGCTGCCATCGCCGAAGCGGCGTCAAAAGGTGCCGAACTAATTGTCTTCCCCGAGACGTTCCTGCCCTGGTACCCCTACTTCTCAATAGCTCAGGGGCCGAGCGCCATTCGCGACGAGCACATCCGTCTCTATGAGAACGCCGTCGCCGTGCCCGGACCGGTGACCCACGCTATTTCGGCGGCCGCTCGCAAGCATAACATCGTGATCACGGTTGGGATCAACGAGCGCGACCATGGTTCGCTCTACAACGCCCTGCTGATCTTCGATGCCGATGGCTCGCTACGCCTGAAACATCGCAAGATCTCGCCAGCCTATCACGAACGAATGATCTGGGGCGTCGGCGACGGATCGACCCTGCAAGTGGTCGAAACGGCGGTCGGCAGAATCGGCGGCTTGATCTGCTGGGAGCATTACAATCCGCTCGCCCGCTATGCGATCATGGCCCAGCATGAGGATATCCACGTGGCGCAATATCCCGGTGCGCTCTTCGGCCCCACCTTTAGCGACCAGACGGAGGTCCAGCTTCGCAACCATGCCCTCGAGAGCGGCTGCTTTGTGGTCAATGCGACGGCTTGGCTCACCGAGGAGCAAGTCATGAAGATCGCTGGCGAGAATGGCGCGGCCGCAGCAATCCGCGGCGGCTGCATGACTGCGATCATCGATCCAGAGGATGTAGTCCCACCGCTGACTTCCGGAGAGGGGATTCTGGTTGCCGATCTTGATCTCAAGCTGAACCTAGTCCGCAAGCGACTAATGGATTCTGTGGGCCACTTTTCGCGCCCAGAGCTCCTCCGGCTTCTTATGACCAACCAAGCGGTGGCGCCAACCGTCACCTCGCGCGAACTCGCCTTGCAGCGGCCGCCCGTGGCCCTGCCGGCGCCTCTCCCGAGCCTACAGCGATGCCGATTCTCGCGGCCGCTATCGAGTGATCAAGACGCCTCGGCAAGAGCTGCCCGAGGCGTCCCCCCTTTGCCTCGTTCCGAACTGCCGGCCGCGGAAGCACATCGTTCAACTGGGCGTAGTGGTGGCGATTTTGAGCACCTCTCGAAGGCTATTGGGCTCTACCCCTTGGTCAACCATCCGGTCTCGAGCTTCCAAGAAATTCAGTGAGCAGCGCGTTGAATCGCGCAGGAGCTTCGAGGTAAGGTAGATGCCCACAACTCGGCATTCGTGCGATCGAGGACCCTCCGAGCCACTGGTGGAGCTCCTCAACACAGTAGTCTGGGACGAATGCGTCCCGTTCTCCTCTGATCAGAAGGACAGGGCAGCGGACATCCGCCAGCTCCGCGCGCTGATCGAATGCGATGAGCTCATTGAAACGCGCCCGGATATGTTCGGGATCGATCCAATTGAGCGATCGCAAGAAGCCCCGGACGATAGCGTCATGCTCGCTGACACCCATCGCGTATAGCAGTTCTTCGGCCCATCCTCGCCCCCCGTCGGGCTGGAGGAGCAGATCATAGAGCTTGAGGCGCGCCTCCCTGTCCGCCGGCGTCAAGTGGATGAACGCGTTGACGACCGCGATGCGCTCAACCCGTTCTGGATGGCGTGCCGCGAACATCAAAGCGACGCGAGCGCCTTTTGAAAGGCCACAGATTGCGATCCGTTCGATCTTGAGATGCTCGGTCAGCGCGAGAATCGCTTCCCAATAGCGATCGAATGGTACGCCGCGCCCCTCTGATCGACCGTGGCCGGGCATGTCAAGTCCGACGACGCGATGAGTCGCCGCAAAGGCTAAGCGTTGCAACATCCAGTTGTCCGCATTGCCGCCAAGGCCGTGAACAAAGAGCAATGCCGGTCCCGCCCCCTCAAGCGTATAGTGCAACCTTCGGCCGTCATGGATGAAAGAGCTCATTGCCTCATGCTCTCCGGAGCGAGCTTGGAATGCGCTGCCGTCGCGTCAAGCGGACTGCACCGTACCGATGCATCTACGATCAGCACGCCCCTATACCAAAGGGAAACTGGCGGCACGGCAGGTGCGGGAGGAATTGCATCACGCCGTTTCCTCCATCGAAGAATATGATGACCGTTACACCGGTTGAGAACTTGCGAATGTTCGGCTTCATCGTTGACAGCCGTCGCCGCAGCTCTATTGATCACGTTCGGACCGCCTCCCTGACTTCCCGGTAACACCAACTCAGCCACTCGAGCGCCAAGGCAAGATCGGATGCCGCGACGGTTGCTCCGCCCCAGAAGCGGAAGCCGGGAGGAGCCGTCCGGTAAGCGCCGGCATCGAACGCGACGCGCTCCTGTGCCAACCGCGCCACGACGGCGTTTGCCACCACAGACTGCAAGACTTGGTCCCCACCTAGCTCCGGATCGACAATCTTGAGGCAGATCGACGTCTGTGACCGGATCTCCGCGCGACTGGCAAGAAAATCGCACCACTTGTTCTGGCTGACCCATTGGGCGGCGCGGTCGAAATTTTCCTGGCACCGCGCCTTCAAGGCAGGAAGACCGCCAATGTCGCGCGCCCAACGCAGCCCGTCGATCGCATCTTCGACTGCCAGAAGCGATGGCGTGTTGATCGTTTCCCCGACGAACAGCCCTTCGATGACGACGCCACTCTTGACCATGCGGAACAGTTTCGGCATCGGCCAGCGCGGAACGTGATCAGTCAGACGCTCGACGGCCCGTGGGCTCAAGACCATCATGCCGTGGGCAGCCTCGCCGCCGAGCACCTTCTGCCATGACCAAGTCGTCACATCGAGCTTGGACCAGGGCAGGTCCATGGCGAACGCAGCCGACGTCGCATCGCAGATCGTCAAACCGCTTCGGTCTTCGGTGATCCAGTCAGCATCGGGGACCCGGACGCCGGAAGACGTTCCGTTCCACGTAAAGACAATGTCGCGTTCCGGGTCCGCCTTCCGAAGGTCTGGAAGTTCGCCATAGGCGGCCATAAAGATCCTCAAATCACCGAGCCCGAGCTCCCGCGTGATGTCCACTACCCAGTCGCCGCCGAAGCTGTCCCATGCAAAAACATCGACGCCACGTGGCCCGAGTAGCCCCCAAAGCGCCATCTCCACGGCGCCGGTGTCGGAGCCGGGCACGATTGCGATTCGGTAGTCGTCCGGAATCTCCAAAACCTCTCGCGTCAGCTCGATAACCTCCCGAAGCTTCGCCTTGCCTTCCTTGGAGCGATGTGATCGGCCTAGCGCCGCGCCGTTCAACGCCTGCAGCGACCATCCGGGACGTTTCCGGCAGGGGCCGGACGAGAAGTTCGGGTTCGTAGGTTTCCTAGCCGGTCGAGAAATCCCTTCGCGCATCTTTGCGTCCTTTCCGTTCTACGCAACTGCTCCGCTTTCGCGGTAGGCCGCAAGCGCAGTCTTAAGCTGGACCAGACTTGGCGTGACCACCGGAATGAAGGCGGCCTCCCTCCAGCGCCGACCGAAACTGGCCCCGGACGCCCTCAGATAGCCACGGCCACCCGTGCTCTGGAGCTCGAGCCCAACAGCCTGCATAACGATGTCGGCGAGAGCGATGCGGATCTTGAACAGCGCCTCCGGCTTAGCTCGGAACATGCCGGAGCGGAGCCCCTCCCGCAGATTGCTTTCCTGCTCGACCAGCGCCGAGGTCAGCGCAATCACCGGCTCAGTGAGTATCTGACGCCCGGGTGCGAGGCGGCCGCGCGCTTCCGCAAGCGCGCGCCGCGCCAGCCCGATGGACATGCCGCACTGCAGGCCGAGGAAGGCCGGGCGCACCTCCGGCAGCCAGACATTGGCATCGGGATGGATCACGCGACCCGCATCGATCTGCACGCCTGAAAGTGTTACGCCTGCCGTGTTGCTCGCGCGCAGCGCGATGATGTCGAGGTCGGCTGAGCGGCTAAGACCTGCATCGTCATGCGCTACCGAGGCGATGAAGGCGCCTCGCCTGTGCTTTCTCGCCACAGCCACGGCGAGATGAAAGCCTTGCCAGCGCAGATTTGTGACCCAAGGTAACATCCCATCGAGCACGTCGGCTTGCGCGCGCACGTTCACCTGCAGCTCCTCGATGCCGGAGAGAAACTTCATCGCATTAGATAGACCGGTGGCGCCGGCCACGCGTCCAGCCAAGAGGTCCGGCAGCAGCGCCTGGCGCAACCCCGCATTGGGACTTTGTAAGAGATACTCGATGTAGCTACGATGCGCCCAGAGCACGAAGCCGGCAGCTACCGAATGTTCAGAAGCAGCCGCGATCGCCTCGACACCGTCCGTGACGTCGCCCCCTGCTCCACCGTCGGCGACGGCTAGGCCGGCACCAAGCAACCCGCCCGCCGCAAGCCGCGGGAGAAGTTCGCCGGCCAGGGTGTTCTCCGTGTCCAGGCTGAAGGCGTTCCTGTCCAACCATGCTGCAAGCTCGGCATCGACCGACACGGCGGATCATCCTTTCGCGGCAGCGGCGCGCACGCCATCCCAGCGATAGGGCTCGAACTGAGGGTTGAGCGGTGAGCCGCCGAGATTGTTGGCGAAGTTGCACAGCGTGGCGAGGCTCACTCCGAGCACCACCTCAAGTGCCGCCTGGTCGCCGAATCCGGCCGACTTGAAAGCCTCAAGCTCGACATCGTCGACGCGGCCGCGTGTAGCGATCACCGCCTTCGTGAAGCGCGCGACGGCGTCTAGGCGCGCATCAGGCACATGACCGAGATCGCGCAGGGCCTCGACTGCTTCCTTATCGAGTCCTGCCTGCTTGTAGGCGGCAGACGTGTGACCGGCGACGCAAAAGCCGCAGCCATGCGTCGCGGCTGCAGTGATCTGCACGGTCTCGCGCTCCGCGACCGACAGAGAGGAGCGCGCATTGATGCCAGAGACCGTCAGATAGGTTTCCAGCGCCACTGGTGCATTGGCGAGCACCCGCAGGAGGTTGGGCAAAAATCTGTTGCGCTTCTGTGCGGTAATGAGCAACTCCTTAGCAGCTTCAGGAGCATCTTCAATCGTTCGTAGGGGCAGTCTTGTCATGATCTCTCCTCTTCATTCGCGGGCGCGGCAGCGCGCCGTCCGATCAGGCGCTGCAGCAGCGGCCCTCCGCTCAAAAGTCTGGACGCGGAGAGAGCACCTTGCTGCCACTGCACAGGCGGATGCTCGGGCGGCGTTACGATCGTTGAGAACCCACACTGCACGAGTGCGGCGAACTGATCCGGGAGGACGTGTCCGATCGCGCGGATGTCGCCCTTGAATCCGTGTCTGTCTCGAAGCGCGCGAGCAACGGTGAAGCCGCGGCCGTCCCGAAACTTCGGGAATTCGACGACGATAAGATCAAGCTTGTCGAGGAATGGAAGGATTTGGTCCGCGGTCACGCCAGCAGCCGCGAACACACCGATCGGGCGGTCGACTGGGATCTCCGATCCCACCGATGCCAACACCTCGAGCGGGATGACATACTTCGGCCGGATCGCGCCGTCTCCGCCTGTGTCGGAATAGCTCCAGCCGTCCACGATGATCTGCGCACTGTTATTGATGAGGGCCATAGACCGCCTCCCTGAAGGGCGCTGCTCCAAGCCGCCGATAGGTATCGATGAAGCTCTCCCCGTCGGTACGGTGCGCTAGATAGGCGTCGACGATTGCCTCGATCGCGTCAGGCACGGCCCCGACAGCGACCGAGGGACCGATAATCGTGCCGATGGACGCTTTCTCGTCGGCCGCGCCGCCGAGCGTGATCTGATAGACCTCCTCGCCATTCTTATCGACGCCGAGCAGCCCGATGTGCCCGACATGATGATGACCGCACGCGTTGATGCAGCCAGAGATGTTGAGGTCGAGAGGTCCAATCTCGGCTTGCCGTGCCGGATCGGCGAAACGATCCGCGATCTTCTGCGCGATCGGGATTGAACGGGCCGTTGCGAGGCTGCAATAGTCCATGCCGGGACAGGAGATGATATCGGTGACGAGGCCGACATTCCCCGTCGCAAGACCGCCATCAACCAGGGCCTGCCATAGGTTAGGGAGCTGTTCCTTGCGGACATGCGGCAGAACAAGGTTCTGCTCGTGCGATACCCTGATCTCACCGAAGGAGAAGTGATCAGCTAGATCCGCGATCAGGTCCATCTCGTCGGCGCTCACGTCGCCGGGGATTCCGCCAATGGGCTTTAGCGAGATCACCGCGGAAATGTAGCCCGGTTCGCGATGTGGGTGCGTGTTCGTTCGAACCCAGGCTCTGAACGCACGGTTCGACTTCACCGCACGTTCGAACTCTGGCGTTTCCGAGGGCAAGGGAACAAAGGGCGGCCGCACGAAGCGCGCGGCAACCACCGAGACCACGTCATCCTCGAGGACGCAAGAGTCAGCGGGCATGGCCGCGAACTCATGCTCGATCATCTCGATGAAGCGCTCCGGCTTCATGTCGCGAACGAGGATCTTGATCCGCGCTTTGTAGATGTTGTCGCGCCGACCCAGTGTGTTGTAGACGCGAAGGATTGCCTCGACATAGCGCAAGAGATTGCGAACCGGCAGCCAGTCCCGGACCTTGGTGCCGACCATGGGCGTGCGTCCAAGACCGCCGCCCGCGTAGATCTGAAATCCCGGCTCACCTTTCGCGTTACGCTTCGCGAGAATGCCGATGTCATGGACGCGGACCGCCGCGCGGTCCTGAGGGCTGCCTGTGATCGCGATCTTGAACTTGCGGGGTAGATAGGTGAACTCGGGATGATCAGTCGACCATTGCCGGAGGATCTCCGCGTAGAGACGCGGATCGACAACCTCTTCCGCAGCGGCGCCAGCGAAATGGTCGGTCGTAACGTTGCGCACGCAATTGCCGCTCGTTTGAATGGCGTGAAGATCCGCTTCCGCCAGCACAGCGAGAATGTCCGCCGCATCTGTCAGTCGCGGCCAGTTGAACTGAATGTTTTGGCGCGTCGTGAAATGCCCGTAACCGCGGTCGTAGTAGCGAGCGACATAGGCAAGCTGCCGCATCTGCGAAGCGCCCAGCACGCCATAGGGTAGCGCCACCCGAAGCATGTAGCCGTGGAGCTGGAGATAGAGGCCGTTCATCAGGCGGAGCGGCTTAAACTCGTCCTCGTTCAGCTCACCCGAAAGACGGCGCTGGACCTGTCGACGAAACTGCTCGGCGCGGTCGCGCAGGAACTGACGATCATATTCGTCATAGCGATAGATGCCCGCGTAGGGAGACCTCGAAGTGGCCGATGGTGGTGCCGGCAATGGTGGGCGCGCCCACCGCTCCCCGACCGCCGTTTTGGCCAAGTCCTCCCGAACGCTTGGTCCTGCGCCTCGTAATCGTTCGCGGCGCGCTTGGGGGACAGGACGCCCCTCAACAAGATCGGCCGGAATATCCCGAATGTCGACGGCAACATCCCGGTCGCGATCTCTGACCGTCTCAAGCGCGGATTGGAGCGCGTCACCATCGAGGGCGTCCGCGGCTTCAAGTCGATCGGTCCACTCCCCGTTTGAGCCCAACCAGACAACGACGCCATCCGATAAGCGATTTGCAGTGACGATGCTCTTGGGCATGTGGTATCTCTTCAGGTGGGCTAGACTCAGGCAGCTTGGCGGGCTGCGGCCCAGCCCAGGTCACGGCCCACGGCGATGAGCGCGTCGACGAGATCACGCATGTGCGCTTCAGTGTGGAACGGCGTCGGCGTGATGCGCAGGCGCTCCAG
The DNA here is from genome assembly GCF_043638955.1 of Bradyrhizobium sp. 31Argb. Classification (NCBI taxonomy): domain Bacteria; kingdom Pseudomonadati; phylum Pseudomonadota; class Alphaproteobacteria; order Hyphomicrobiales; family Nitrobacteraceae; genus Bradyrhizobium; species Bradyrhizobium sp. 31Argb. The sequence goes on from NZ_JBEGDB010000033.1 coordinate 39,323, forward strand.
ACCGCGCGCCACCGTGGGATAATTGATGGGCTGGACATAGATTCCGCGACCGGCCAAGAGCAATTCGCTGATACGCCGGCACAGATGCGCATCCCCCACCATCACCGGCAGGATATGAGTGGGCGAGTCGAGCACGGGCAGGCCCCCGCTCTTGAGCATCGCCTTCAGCCGAGCCGCATTCTCAGCCTGCCTCGTGCGGTCTTCAGGGTGCGCTTTCACATGCTGTATGGCGGCCAGGGCTCCCGCAGCAAGGTGGGGAGGAAGCGACGTAGTGAAGATGAAGCTGTCGGCGAGGCTCCGGATCACGTCGATCATGAGCGCCGAACCGGCGACATAGCCGCCCATCACGCCAAAGGCTTTCGCCAGGGTACCTTCGATCAGTGTCACACGATGGGCTACGCCGTCACGCTCGGCGATTCCGCCGCCGCGCGCGCCATAGAGCCCCACCGCGTGAACCTCATCAAGATAGGTGATAGCGCCATGCTTCTCAGCGATGCCGCAGATGGCGGCAATCGGCGCCACGTCGCCGTCCATGCTGTAGACGCTCTCGAAGGCAACAATCTTAGGGCGCGCTGGATCGACGCTGCCCATCAGCTCATCGAGATGAGCGACATCGTTATGCCGAAAGATGAGCCTCTCCGCGCCAGATCGGCGAATGCCCTCGATCATCGAGTTGTGGTTGAGCGCATCGGAGAAGATGACGCAGTCTGGCAGGAGCCGGCCTAAGCTGCCGAGCGCCGCGAGGTTCGAGATCCAGCCTGACGTGAAGATTAGTGCCGCCTCCTTGCCGTGAAGATCGGCAAGCTCGGCTTCGAGAGCAACATGCTGACGATTAGTACCGGAGATGTTGCGCGTCCCTCCGGTGCCGGCACCGAAGATATCGATCGCGTTGTGCATGGCTGCAAGGACACGGGGATGCTGCCCCATGCCGAGATAATCATTGCTGCACCAGACCGTGACGCGCTGGATCCCACCATCCGGGCGATGCCAGAGAGCCGTAGGGAATTCTCCCGCGATCCGCTCCAGCTCGATGAACGTCCGATAGCGGCCGTCCAGTTTCATCTCGGAAATTAGTTCTCGAAACTTGGCATCGAAATCCATCGGTCATCACCCCATCGCACGCGATTGTCGCTCAAAGACGGTAAGTCTCGGCGAAACATGCCATACATCTTCATCCAATTTAGTAGGTCATATAAGCATACATCTCAACCGTAAATAGTCGAATTGTATGGATTTAACCCCTACGCCTGGAGCCATAATCCCTGCTTGCAATCGCACGCGGCGCCTCCGACGCAACCGTGGCGGTCCATATCGCGAAGACAGCCCGATGCCGCGGGCGGAACCCGAAAGACAGGCCTCGCCCAGCGGATGCAACTGGCGGCAAAAGTCGTCGAATGAGGGGTAGTTACTTTATGTATGAATGCGGGACGGCCACGAGATTTTGGTCGCGGAGGAAGCGACCCATCCACCTGACCCCGTCCGCGATGCCGCCGAATGGATAGAGATGATACAGCAGGGTGCCGAAATCCCGTCCGTTCAATCCGAGGGCAAGCCGTTCGACAAAGCGATCCGACGTGACGCGCTGAAGGAGATTGGTGAGCGAGAGGCCATACTTTCGCAGGAGCCCGTCCGATCTGATGACACCAAATTGTTCAGCGTATCTGAGCAGTCTGCCGGCATCCGTTGGCCCAGGGATGCCGATTCGAACGGGCGTACTGATCTCCTCGCCGCGTAAGCGCGTGATCCAGCGCACGATCGCATCGGCATCGAGTCCGAACTGAGTCGTGATTTCGACGGAGCAGCCGGCCTCCTTCAGGAAAGCGAGCTTCCATCTGAGAGCTCGCCACAGCGTGTCGGCATCGATCTTTGGATGCCCTTCCGGGTGTGCGACAATCCCTACATGGCGAATGGCGTGGCGCTGGAGGATCCCACTTTCCAGTAGGCCCAAGGAGTTTACATAGGGACCGGCAGGCGTCATCGGGTCGCCCCCGACCAGCATGAAACGCGTCGGGGCTACCTCACCGATCAAGTATCCAAGGAAGTTGTCGAGCTCTCTCTCGGAGAGCAGCCGCCGCGCTGAGATGATCGGCACTGGCTCAAAGCCGTATTGCCGCACTATGCGCGCTGCGTGGATACGCTGCGCGTGGTTTTCGCTGCCCAGGAACGCAATATTGATGGGCGTTCCTGGTGGAATCTCGGCTTTGGACTCCGCAATCCGCGCGACGGTCTTCGCGGTGACCTCCAAGGCGTAGAGACCGCGCGGAGAAGAAACCAAGGCTGGCGGTTGAATATCAAGACTATGCATCGGCGTCACCGCGCTTCTCTAAGATTGTCGCGCTAACCGCGGGCCAGCGACGATTGCACGTATCTGCCCTTCCAATCAGAACCCATACATGCTATCTATAGCGTATGTCTAATTAGCATACAAGCGAGGGAATAGTATGTGGCGACCGCGACTAATCGAGAGCGCCCGCATGAAATATCTCGGAATTGTTGAAGCCCTTGAGGCGGATATCAGGTCCGGGCGGGTCGCGCGGGGCGACAGGCTACCGGCACAGCGATCCATCGCGGAAGCCCTCGGCGTCGATCTGACTACTGTGACGCGGGCCTTCAACGAGGCGCGCCGGCGCGGGCTCATCGAGGCGCAGGCCGGCCGCGGCACCTTCATCAGAGAGAAACTTGATGGCAACGAGCCCGCCGGAGCGGCGCACCCCTTGATCGATCTCAGCATGAACATTCCGCCACAGCCGTCGGAGGTGGAGTTCCGAAAGATCTTTCCGCAGGGGATCGCCGGCATCCTCGGAAGTCCGCGCGGCCTGCTCAGCCTGCACTACCAGGATAGCAGCGGCGCAGAGCCCGATCGCTATGCAGCCGCAGCCTGGCTTGCGCACCGGCTCGAAGGCGTTGCTCCCGACCGGCTCATGGTTACGGGCGGCGCTCAAAGCGCATTGTTTGCCGTCTGCGAACTTCTGCTCGCTCGCGGCGACGTGCTCCTTGCCGGTGCGATGACCTATCCCGGGCTGAAGGCTGTCGCCGCACAGAAAGGGCTCGTCCTCGAACCCCTCGCAATGGATGAACAGGGGATCGTTCCAGACGCATTCGAGAAAGCGTGCCGCGAGAAATCCCCCAAGGCGCTATACGTGATCCCAACCATCGACAATCCAACGACGGCGACAATGTCGGAGGATCGGCGCCATAAGATTGCGGCCCTGGCGCGGAAGCATGGCATCGCCATCATTGAGGACGATCCTTATGCGCCGCTTCGGCCGGAGCGGATTGTCACGATGGCGGAGCTGGCTCGCGACCTCACCTGGCATATCGCCACTCTTTCGAAATGTGCGAGCCCCGCTTTGCGTGTTGCCTATGTCGTCGCACCTAATGCTGGGATGGCGCTTCGACTGGCGGGCGTGTTGCGTGCGACGATCCTCATGGCACCGCCACTCATGTCAGCCCTTGCGACACGCTGGATCGCCGACGGCTCGCTCGATGAAATCGCGAAAGCCATCAGCGCCGAGAACGCGGTTCGCCAGAAGCTTGCCGCTTCGATCCTGGGTGACGTCAGCTTTGCGGCAGATCCGCACGGGCATCACCTTTGGCTACGGTTGCCCACTCATTGGCGCGCAGGCGACTTCGCGGAGCACGCCGATCGTGTCGGTGTATCGATCGTGCCGAGCTCCGCCTTCGCCGTTGCCGCGCATCCCACTGAGGCCGTGCGTATCTCGCTGGGCGTCGCGCCCGACCGAGGTGCGCTCGAAGATGGCCTCACCCAGCTCGCCAGTCTCATGGCGCAGCCATCGCTCGCTACCAGAGCCGTCGTGTAGTTCATAAGGATTGATTACGATGTCCAACGCCATCAAAGCCGCCGTTGTTCAGGCCGCACCTGTCCTCTTCGACAAGCCGAAGACCTTTGCCAAGCTCGCCAATTGCACGCGCGAAGCGGCCGGTTTGGGGGCGGATCTCGTGGTCTTTCCCGAGGCGTTCGTCGGCGGCTATCCGAAAGGCATCGACTTCTGGGCATGCGCAGCGCCGAGGGGCGGGAAGATTTCCGCCGCTACTTCGATAGCGCCATCGAGCTGCCAGGACCCGATGCCACTCGGCTCGGCGAAATCGCGCGGGACAATGGCGTGTACCTCGTGGTCGGTGTCATCGAGCGGGATGGCGGGACGCTCTATTGCACGGCCTTGACCTACGGATCCAACGGTCGGTTGCTCTCGAAACACCGCAAGCTCATGCCGACGGCGCTGGAACGGCTGGTCTGGGGCTTCGGCGACGGCTCGACAATTGGCGTGGTCGAGACGCCGCTCGGCCGCATCGGCAGCGTCATCTGCTGGGAAAACTACATGCCGCTGCTGCGTGCCGCGATGTACGCCCAGGGGGTCGAGCTTTACTGCGCGCCAACGGTCGATGATCGTGACACCTGGTTGCCCACGATGCGCACCATCGCGCTTGAAGGCCGGTGCTTCGTGATCTCGGCCTGCCAGTATTTCACGCGTAACGATGCTCCGCGGGACTACGCGCCTGTTCATGGTGACGACCCGAAAACGGTGCTTATCCGCGGCGGATCCTGCATCGTCGACCCGCTCGGCAATGTCCTCGTCGAACCCGATTTCACCGGAGAGGCGATCAAGCTTGCCGAGATCGACCGGCGGGTGATCGTCCGCGGCAAGTACGATTTGGATGTTGTGGGTCATTACGCCCGCCCCGACGTATTCAGGCTTTCGGTCGACACGCGACCGAAGCCTGCAGTCGCGTTCAAGGGACAACCGCCCTTGTCGGTCGTCCAGGAGCTGAATGTCACGACGGAGCCGAATGAGGACGCGCTATGTTCGGATTAACGGCGCTCGAGCTCGCCCGTATCCAGTTCGGATTCACGATTTCGTTTCACATCATCTTCCCGGCGATCACGATCGGGCTCGCCAGCTATCTCGCGGTGCTCGAAGGCCTGTGGCTTTGGAAAAAAGAGGTGGTTCATCGCGACCTCTACCATTTCTGGTCCAAGATCTTTGCCGTCAACTTCGCGATGGGCGTCGTCTCTGGCCTCGTCATGGCCTACCAGTTCGATCCATGAGAATGGCTCCTCGCCCTTCTCGCATCTTGTTCGGATCATCACCGGGCTCCGCGACCATCGTGCGCGGCGCCAACTAAAGCTCCCGACTGTTTGCGGGGCTGGCCATCGCGGGCGCATACTGTCAGTGGTATCCGATGTCAGCCCGCACTTTGCCGCGAAATACCCAATAGGACCAACTGGTGTACATCAGGATCACCGGCAGGAGCACGAGCGTTCCGATCAGCAGGAAAACTTGAGTCCGGTCGGAAGATGCACTCTCCCACAACGTGAAGTGATACGGCACGATCATCGGGTAAAGGCTGATGGCAATCCCGATATATGAAAGGACGAATAGGCCGATCCCACCTACGAATGGCAGCACTTCGGAACGGCTGCCGAGCGCGTGCCAGGTGAGCAGCGTGACGGCGATAGTGGCAATCGGAACCGGCGCCAGAAAAATGATGTTCGGAAACGTGAACCAACGAGCGGCGATCGCCGGGTTCATGAGTGGTGTCCAAATGCTGACGATGCCGATGCCCGCCAAAACGCCGATCAGACAGACACGACCCTGATGACGGGCGGCGTCCTGAAGCTCTCCTCGGGTCTTGAGGATCAGCCAGCCCGCCCCAAGAAGCGCATATCCGAACAACAGGGCGATTCCGGTCAGAACCGAGAATGGTGTCAGGAAATCAAACGAGCTACCGGAGAACACCCGCCCGCTGACTCGAAATCCCTGGATGAAGTTGCCGAGAACCACGCCCTGCGCGAAGGTTGCAATGCCCGATCCGTAGCTGAACCCGTGGTCCCAAAAGGTCTTGCGCTCGGCGTCCCGGAAGCGGAACTCGAACGCCACCCCTCGAAAAATCAATGCCAGCAGCATCACGAGAATTGGAAAATAAACCGCGGGAAGGATGATGGCGAACGCGAGCGGGAAGGCCGCGAGCAAGCCAAGGCCGCCGAGCACGAGCCAGGTTTCATTTCCGTCCCAAATCGGCGCAATCGAATTCATGATCGTATTGCGAGAGGCTGTGTCCGGCGCCAAGCCAAAAAGAATGCCGACGCCGAGATCGAAGCCGTCAAGGAGCACGTAGAAGAACACGGCGAGGCCGAGGATCAGCGTCCAGATCGGCACGAAATCCATAACCTGAATCACGCCCTGACTCATGGTACGTTCTCCTCGGAAATCACCGGCGCGGCCAATACCGGCGCCTGTGGACGTCCGGCCTCGATTTCCGCGTCTCGTTCCGCGGTGGGCGTCGGGCCGAGGCGGACAAGGCGGATCATGAGAAACAATCCGGATGGATACATAACGAGATAGACGGCCATATAGGCGAGCAGCGAGATCAGCACGTCACGGCCCGTCAACGACGGCGAGACTGACTCCGCGGTTCGCAACAGGCCATAGACGGTCCAGGGCTGGCGTCCAACTTCGGTGGTCACCCAGCCGGCGATAACCGCAATGAACCCGATGGGCATCGCGAGTTGGCACAGCCGCAGAAAAAGCGGAGTGTCGTTGAGCCGCCCGCGCCAGCGCAGCCATCCGCCGAGCAGCACGATACCAAGCATCAGCATGCCGCATCCAACCATGATCCGGAAAGAAAAGAAGGGAATTGCGACGGGCGGCCGTTGATCGGCGGGAAAGTCCTTAAGGCCCTTGATTTCGCCGTCGAGCCTGTGAGTGAGGATCAAGCTGCCCAGCAAGGGCACCTCGATCGCAGCATAGTTGCTTTCGGTCTTTTCGTCGGGAATGGCGAACAGCGCCAGGGGGATGCGGCGGCCGGTCTCCCAGTGCGCCTCGATGGCCGCAAGTTTTGCAGGTTGGTGCTCCAGCGTATTAAGGCCATGCTGATCGCCGAGAAAGATCTGCAGAGGCACCAGCGCGGTCAGGAGCCACAGCGTCATCGACAGCATGGTGCGGCCTTCCTCTGCAAATTGTTCCCGCCTCATCAGATAAGCGCCAACGCCGAGGACGACGAAACCGGTGGTGATGTAGAAAGCCACAACCGTATGAGCCAGCCGGTACGGGAATGAAGGACTGAAGACGACTTCCATCCAGTTTGTCGGAAAGATACGGCCGTCGATGATTTCGTAACCGGCCGGCGTCTGCATCCAGCTATTAGCCGACAGAATCCAGAAAGACGAGAACAGCGTGCCCAGCGCCACCGTCAGCGCCGCAAAAAAGTGCGCCCAGCGCGGCACCAGCTTTCGTCCAAACAGGAGGACGCCAAGAAATGCAGCTTCGAGGAAAAACGCCGTCAGACCTTCATAGGCGAACAACGGCGCGAGAACGTTTGCGGTAGCGTCCGAGTAGCGGCTCCAGTTGGTGCCGAACTGAAACGGCATAACGACGCCGGTCACAACACCCATGCCAAACGCGATCGAGAAAATCTTGATCCAGAACATGGAGACGCGAAGATAAACGTCGCGCCGGGTCGTGAGATAAAATCCTTCAAGGACGGTAATGAACGTAGAGGCACCGACGGTGAATGCGGGGAGCAGAATATGCCAGCCAATCACCCAGGCAAATTGCAATCGCGACAGAAAAACCGGATCTAAGTCCATCGTCGTTACCTCCCGCAGCAATCGCTGTGCCCGAAAAGCTTCCCATCCGCTCTAATATTTCCGTATCGACTTCAATCCTTATCCAAACGAAACCCCATTGCAGCTTAGGACATTCCGGTCAGGGCCGTAACCCCGCCGGACTTTTGGAACCCATTTCCGTGCAATGCCGATAATCCGCGCGCCAGCCAAATGCTGCTTTCACAACGCGAATAATCGGGAGCGGACACGCCAACTGATAAGGTGCGCTTTTTTCCCGATGGTTAGCTCAATCTTACCGTCCTGGTGAGGAACCGAAAACTCCCGCGCTTATCCCTCGTGCTGTCATGCGCTCGCGGATCCAAAAATGATAAAGGTCGCGGTAGACTATATCTTTCTTCCACAACCACAGGCCTTCCAGCGCCACGAGATTGCTCGCAAGGCCGATGGTGATCGCCGGGAAGATGATCTGGGACGACATCGTGAATCCGAATTGGATCCGCGCCAGTTCCAATGCGGTCAGGCCGAACATGGCGCTCTCCTTCAGCACGCTCGGATGCGACCCCGAACCTACCGCCCTCTCCCGGCGGGTCTATCCGCACCGCCATCATCTGTCGGCAAAGGTCCGCACTTTCATCGACGTGCTTGTCGACCATAGCGCCGAGCAGCAGAAGCTGATCAATCCGTATTGCTGAGGACGAATTGCGAGGCAAGCCAAACTTGGTCATGCGATCGAGGTCAGCTAAGGGTCTTGGTTGTGTGCAAACAGATGGGTCGGTACGCGACCGTGGTCGCCAATCATTGCAGGCGGCCGATGTTCTCGCGTCTGATCGTCCAATGCCCGGCCAAAGTAGGTATCGCGACGCGGTATTGCGCTTTTGGACACACTTTCCGGCCTTCAGGCGGCGCGGATGGCTGCAATCAGGCTCGGTTTGCCGACGATGTTCATCACCCGTGTGAGGTTATACGGCTTACAATCCGCCGCCCGCATTTCCGCTCATGTTGTAGGGTCTGTTGGGATTCAGGATTCTCATTCGTGCTTGGCTGTGATTCAAGCTTTGGATGGAACGATTCGTTTTGAC
>NZ_JBEGDB010000340.1:0-7686 GCF_043638955.1 Bradyrhizobium sp. 31Argb
AACAAAAAGCACGGGGGTAGGACCACAGGTTCAACCGAAGCATTCCGGCTTTCCCTGCGCGATGGTTTTACGGCTTACTTCGTACTCTCCCCGGTGACCGGGCTTTCTTGCCACCGTCATCAGTAGAAGCTTGCTTCTACGAACTTAGCGCCAGCGTCGGGGCGCCAGGACCACACGACTTCGCCGTCCGCTGATGTTGCGTTCGTCTGTCGCAACAGCCGCGTCCACCGCATCTCACCGCAACGTTCGTGACGATCGCGAGCCGCCCCTCTCTTGGGTGAGACGTGCGGAGTTAAATCACTGATTTGCCCGACGGCGAAAGCGGAATGTTTTTTCCGCGAGGGATAGACAGACTTTTGCTGATTTGCCCGTCGGGTTGATTTGTCGCACCCAAAGCAACCACATCGTCATTGCGAGCGCAGCGAAGCAATCCATAGCGCCGCGAGCGGAGGCATGGATTGCTTCGCGGAGCCCGTCATCGGGCGCGCGTTCGCGCGACCCGTTGGCTCGCAATGACGGGGTTGTCAGGGCTCGCGACTTCGTCGGGCCTCGGAATGACAGCGGGTGGTCAGCAACCCGCCAAAAATAAACGCCACCGAGCGCAATGAATATTGCTTGGTGGCGTTGATAGATACTGGGCCCTGAAATCCCCAGCACTGAATTGGTCAGCGCCGCATGTCATCAGGTTCAATCACGACTCTAGAAAACGTGAATTTTGCATTAGCTAAATGATGCGCGTCATACGACAGAAGCGCTGCCCGATCGCGCAAACGACAACTTCAAGTAAGCTGCAAAATATTGTCTCGTCCGTTGCGGGATGAAACGACGGACCTCATCCCGAGGAGCCGCGCCAGCGGCGTCTCGAGGGATGGCCACGGGTGAGAGCGGGACCTCATGGTTCTCAAGGCGATGCGAAGCATCGTCCGGAGACGCGCGAAGACGCGCTCCTCACCATGAGGGTCTAATAGCGTGCACGCTGCTGGATTGCCGGCAAAGAAGGTCAACCGCTCTCGCCTACTCCATCACCGCCCCGCCTACTTCATCACCGCTTCGACCTCGCCTCTGAATGCCTGGCGCGAGGTGTCGCGGGAATAGAACATGTGGCCGCCGGGATAGACGACGAGCTTGACACGGTCAGGGCTCGCAAAGGCCGGCAATTGGTCGAGCGCCATCGCCGAGCCGAAGTAAGGGGTCGCGAGATCGAACAGGCCGTGGCCGATCAGGAGCTTCAGCTTCGGATCGAGCGCGAGAATCTGCCGGAGCTGTGAGACCGACTCGGCCGGGTTTGTCCCGCGGCCGAAATCCCAGGAGCCGGCGACGCGGCCGTTGAGCAGATGATAGGATCCGTCCGGCCGCCAGTTCAGCCTGCCCCTGGTGAGGTCGACAACAGCACTCGTCAGCGGCGCAATCAGCGGATCGCCGGACGGATCGCCGAAGCGTGAAACGCTCGAATCCGGATTGGGATCGAAGCCTTCGACTGATGCGTCGTAGCGGCCGGTCACCTTGCCATTGCGGCGATCGAACTCCCTGCGGAATTCGGAGACATCGAAACGCCCCGCGAGGCGGCGGCTCACCGCCGGATCGATGTCGGTCAAGGCCGCCACCCTGTTGGCGAGCCGTGTCGTAGCCTCGCTGTCGGCTTGCCCCTTGACAAGGTCGACCAGGAAATCGCCGCGCGCATATTGTTCGACATCGGCGACGTCGCTGCGCGTCACCGGCCCCTTTCTCTGGCGCGCGACCGCCGCCATGGTCGGAAGGCTCGCGACATATTGCAGCAGGCTCGTGCCCTGGAATTCGCGGAAATCGAGCAGCGGCGAAAGCAGGATCAATCCCTTTACGCCGAAGCCCTGCTCGGTCTGCAGATTATGCACGATCTTCGGCCCGCGGATGCCGCCATAGCTTTCGCCCACGACATATTTCGGCGACAGCAGCCGCTCATGCTTCTCGAGCCAGCGGCGGATCACCAGCGCGACCGCATTGACATCGCCGTCGACCGAGAAGAAGCGCTTGCGCACGTCGTCTCCGGTCGCGACAAAACGGCTATAGCCGGTGTCGACGGGATCGATGAAGACGAGGTCGGTGAAGTCGAGCCAGGTTTCCGCATTCGGCACCAGCTCGGGCGACGCCGACGACACCGCCCCCTCGCCGCCCAGCGCAATCCGCCACGGTCCGGCGCTGCCGAGTTGCAGCCAGGCCGACGATGCGCCCGGCCCGCCGTTGAACAGGAAGGTGACCGGGCGATTCGCCCGATCGGTGCCGTCGAGCTGATAGGAGGTATAGGCGATATCGGCCTGCGGCTCGCCCTTCTGGTCGAACAGGCGGATCGAGCCGGCGGTAGCCGTGAACTCCAAGGTACGTCCGGGCAGCGCCAGCGTCTGCTTGGTCATGGTATCAGGCGGCAAGCGGTGCTGCTCGGACGCCGAGGGTGGATTGGCTGCCGCACTGCGGTCTCCGCCGCCCTTCCGACCGGCCGGCGCCTCTGTCGTCGGCGAAGCCGACGGTGCTGACGGTTTGGGGGCGTCGCCCGCGTCCTGCGCCCACGCGCCGCTCACGACCGAAAATGCGAGCAGCGCGACCATCATCCGCGTGCGCGCAGTGCGCTCTGTTCTGACCCGGCTTGTCATGTCCCACTTCCCTGTAGCCCGGGCGGAGCGCAGCGCAACCCGGGACGTCTGCGTCAGCATTAAGAGCGGCCCCGGGTTACGCTTCGCTTCACCCGGGCTACGACGTGAAATTGCGGCCGCTTCCATCGTGCGTGCAGCTACACAACCCGAGGAATTGTGTGGAAATCACAATCGCGCCAGCCGGTTTGCATCGCGATGAATGCGACACGCCTGCGACAATACGCGCCGATCAGGTTGTCCGCGGCGACAATTGAGTGATATCCGTCACATCCACAAGGTTGCCAACCCAACTATTCGCTTCCGGAGAACCAAACCGGCGCCACCGCGACTAACCAAATTCTACCGTTTGAGAGGTTCCCGAAATGAAACGAGCGATAGCTATTTGTGTCGGCCTGTTGGCGCTGGCTTCGCCGGCCGCGGCCGAGTCACCGGTGGCCGTCGTCGAGGACGTGCAAGGCAAGGTCACCGGCGCCGAGTTCATGGATTATGTGGCCCCGAAGACCGTGATCAAGCTCGCGGACGGTGGCTCGATCGTGCTGAGCTATATGACATCCTGCCGGCGCGAAACGATCTCGGGGATCGGCACGGTGATCGTCGGGACCGAGGAGAGCGTCGTGCATCTTGCCGACGTCAAGGCCGAGAAGACCGATTGCGATTCCAACCAGACGCACGCCACCACGCAGGCGACCAGCGCTGTCGCCGCCACCGTGTTGCGCAGCGTCGATGCCAGCAAGGCCGCATTGCCGCAGCCTCAACTCACCCTCTACGGCGCTTCGCCATTCGTGGAGGCCAAAGGACGCGGCACGCTGATCGTGCGGCGCCTGGACATCCCCGGCGAGCGTCAGCAGGTTGATCTCGGCGGCACCCAGCTCAAGGGCAGATTCTTCGATTTCGCCCGGGAGAGCGGTGTATTGGTCCCCGGCGGCCTCTACGTCGCCACCTTCAAGTCGTCGCAGATCGTGTTCCGCGTCGACCCGCAAGCCAAGCCCGGCCCCACGCCAATCGTCGGCCGCCTGCTGCGGATGAATTAGGGTGTGATGATTTCACGTGGGAACGATCGCCGGCACTTCTCCCTCTCCCCGTTCTTGCGGGGAGAGGGTCGGGGTGAGGGGCTGTCTCCACGCGCACGGTGACAGACGTGTTCGCGGAGGCTCCCCCTCACCCGAAATTCAAGCTGCGCTTGAATTTCGACCTCTCCCCGCAAGCGGGGCGAGGTGGAGTCGAGCCCGCCTCTCGATTTGAGAAAAGATCATCACCTCCTTGTCGGGATCAGCGACCTTGAGCATCGGGCGCACCGCGCGCGAGGTGATGACAATCGCCGCGATCGCGCTGGTCTGTGCCGCCATTTCTATCTCGCCCGCACTCAAGCCGATCCAGGGCCTGTCTCTCGACATCCTGACCGCGCTGCGCTGGAGGATCTTCCAGAGCGCGCCCGACCCTGCCGCTTCGCCGGCGGTGGTCGTCGCGATCGACGAGGAAAGCTATCGCGCGGCGCCGTTCAAGGGATCGCCCACGCTGACCTGGACCGGCGAGATTGGCCGCGTGCTCGGCGCCATCATCGATGGCGGTGCCAAGGTCGTCGGTTTCGACCTGGTGATCCCGACCTCGATCGAGCTGTCGCAAATTCCGTTCAGCGACGGCGTGCTGGGCGAGAAGGTGCGCGGCTTCGATCGCGACTTCCTGCGCGCGCTCGCCTCCGCCTCGACGTCCGGCAAGGTCGTGCTCGGCGAAATCCTGCGCGGTGATCAGCCGATCCTCCCCTCTCCCGGCCAGCGCGTCGCCGTTCGCCAGCAGCAGAACATCCGCCCGCTCAACGTCCATACCGACAACGACGACACGGTGCGGCGGGTGCCGCTGACCTTTGTCGTCGGCGACGCAAGGATTTCCGGCATGGCGCTCGAACTGGCATCGCGGGCGCTTGGCGCGACGCCCGACAGCGACGCCAGTGGCAACGTGACGCTCGCCGGTTACCGGATTCCGAGCCCGGTGCCGAACACGATGACGCTGAACTTTGCCGGCGGCGCGGACGACATCCCGACCTTCTCCTTCGCCGACCTGCGCGCCTGCGCGGCCAAGGGTGAGAAGGATTATTTCCGGCGCTGGTTCGACGGCAAGGTCGTCCTGATCGGCACCGTGCTCGACATCGAAGACCGCCAGGCGACATCCAAACGATTTGCCACCGGAGGCGACGGGAAACACCCTGTGCCGCGCTGCGCGCTCGACGCCAGTCCGCCGGCCGCGCCGAGCATCGCGCGCAGCACGATCGCGGGCGTCTATATCCACGCCACTGCCGTCAACAACCTGATCACCCGCAACGCGGCGAGCGAGCCCGGCCAGCTACTGACGTTCCTGATCGCCTTTGTGTTTGCCGCGCTGGCCGCGACGGCGGCACGCCTATTCAGGCCATTCACCGCCGTCCTCTCCTTCGCAGCCGTAAGCGCGCTCGGGCTTGTCGCCGCCACCTTCGCCTTTACCCACGCGTTGGCGCTCCCGCTGGTCGAGCCGTTCGCAGCAGGCACGGCTGCGCTCGCGGCGATGGTCGGCCTTCGCTTCGCCGTCACCGATCGCGACCGCAGGCTGCTGCAGAAGAGCTTTGCGCTCTATCTCGCTCCGCACGTCATCAACCGCATGCTGTCGTCGAAGAAATTGCCGGAGCTCGGCGGCGAGGCGCGCGAGGTCACCGTGTTCTTCTCCGACCTTGCGGGCTTTTCCGCGATCGCGGAAAACATGCCGCCGGACCGGCTGATGTCGCTGATGAACGAATATCTTTCCGACATGACCGACGTCATCGAGGCCAATGGCGGTTACGTCGACAAATATATCGGCGATTCCATCGTCGCGGTGTTCGGCGCGCCCGCCGACGATCCTGACCATGCTGCGAACGCGGCGCGCGCGGCGCTCGACTGCTGCACACGCCTCGCCGAACTTAACGCCACCTCGCCGGTCTTCCGCGACCATCCGCTCGCGCAGCGCATCGGCATCAATTCCGGCGAGGCGCTGGTCGGCAATTTCGGATCGCGGCGGCGCTTCAATTATTCTGTCATGAGCGATGCGGTGAACCTTGCCTCGCGGCTCGAAGGCGCCAACAAGTTCTACGGCACCACCATCATCGCCTCGGATGCGACGGTGGCGCTCGCCGGCAGCGGTTTTGCCTGGCGCGAGCTCGACGAAGTCCGCGTCAAGGGACGCAATCAAGCGCTGAAGATCTATGAACTGGTGGCGCGGTCAGATGCGCTGTCGAAAGCGCAGCAGTCGCTGATCAAGACTTATGGCGAAGGACTCGCGCATTGGCGCGCCGGCGAATTCCACCTCGCCACGGAGGCTTTCAACCGCGCGGCCGCAACCGACAAGCCGGCCGCCCTGTTTCGCGAGCGCGCCGAGCAGATGGCCGCGCAGCCGCCGGGCGGGGACTGGGAGCCGATCCGCACGCTGCAGGAGAAGTGAAGTACCGTAGCCCGGGTGAAGCGCAGAGCAACCCGGGGCCGCCCGTTAACGTGGATACAGATGTCCCGGGTTACGCTTCGCTCCACCCGGGCTAAGCGGGCGCTCACCTCTCCAGCTTGCAGGGGGTCGGGCGGACCGACCATTACGGAATTGTGTCGGGCAGCCGCCCGACCTTGCCCGAAATGCCGGTCTTCTGATCTCGACAAGCGCGGCCAAGCTGTATAGACGGGCGCGGCGCGGAACCGCGCGCCATCAGAGCCGAGCTTGTCGTGCAATGACCAGTCCCGAGCGATACGAGAAGATCGCCTTTGTCGCCAGCAGCGGCACCGAGGCGCAGGCCGCGCTGGCGCAACTGACCGCGCTCTACGGCAATTGCGATGCGGCGGACGCCGACGTCGTGGTCGCGCTCGGCGGCGACGGCTTGATGCTGCAGACGCTGCACGCCAACATGCGCTCGGGGAAACCGATCTACGGCATGCATCGCGGCACCGTCGGCTTCCTGATGAACGAATACTCGACCCACAATCTGCGCGAACGGCTGGCTGCGTCGCGGGAATCCCTGATCAGCCCGCTTTTGATGCGCGCCACCGACATCCACGGCGCGGTGCATCTGCATCACGCCATCAACGAGGTCGCGCTGTTCCGCCAGACCTACCAGGCGGCGCGCCTGCGCATCCTGATCGACGAGCACGAGCGGATGCCGGAACTGATCGCCGACGGCATCCTGGTCGCCACCCCGGCCGGCTCGACCGCCTATAACCTCTCGGTGCAGGGACCGATCGTCCCGATCAACGCCGCCCTGCTCGCGCTGACCCCGATCAGCGCCTTCCGCCCGCGGCGC
The DNA here is from genome assembly GCF_043638955.1 of Bradyrhizobium sp. 31Argb. Lineage (NCBI taxonomy): Bacteria > Pseudomonadati > Pseudomonadota > Alphaproteobacteria > Hyphomicrobiales > Nitrobacteraceae > Bradyrhizobium > Bradyrhizobium sp. 31Argb. Next base: position 6,910 of record NZ_JBEGDB010000340.1, read on the forward strand.
TGGCGCGGCGCGCTGTTGCCGAATTCGGCATTCGTCGTGATCGAGGTGCTCGAGGAGGCCAAGCGCCCGGTGGCGGCGGTCGCCGACCATGACGAAGTGCGCGACGTCAGCCGCGTCGAGGTGCTGACCGACAAGACCATCTCGATACGCATGCTGTTCGATCCCGGCCACAGCCTGGAAGAGCGCATCCTGCGCGAGCAGTTCGGGTATTGATGCTGTCGTCCCGGCCTTGACCGGGACGACGAATATCCCCCGCGCAACCTTTCCTTAACCGCCACAGCGATATGGTTAACGGCGGGTAATGCCGTTTGGGCCGGGCGGGACATGTATCGCATCGATTTCAACAAGCTGCGGTTTCTGATCTGCGACGACAATCCGCACATGCGCCGCATCCTGCGGACGCTCTTGCATTCGTTCGGCGCGCGCGAAGTCTACGAGGCGGAAGACGGCGCCACCGCGCTCGAAATGTATACCCACTACGTTCCCGACATCGTCATCACCGACTGGTCGATGCCGATCTTCGACGGGCTCGAGCTCGCGCAGATGATCCGGCAGCCGGAATCCAACGCCAATCCCTATGCGCCGATCATCATGCTGACCGCGCATTCGGAGAAGCGCCGCGTGACGGTGGCGCGCGATGCCGGCGTCACCGAATTCCTGGCCAAGCCGATCTCGGCCAAGGGACTCTACCAGCGCATCCTCGTGAGCGTCATCCGGCGACCACGCACTGAGGGCTGATCTGGTCGGCTAGGAAGATCTCGTGGATTGTTTCGTCAC
>NZ_JBEGDB010000341.1:0-7662 GCF_043638955.1 Bradyrhizobium sp. 31Argb
GCGCGAAACTACTTCGCCGTCGTCGCCATTGCCGCCACTCTGCTCTGGATAAGGTAACTGTCCACACGGCCTAGGGCGCATCGGCGGAGCGATGTGAGCACTACCCCATCAACACAAAAGGCCCGCGAACATGTCGCGGGCCTTTCGCTAGCTATGCACCGTAAGCGCGTGTCGGTTAGCGGGACGCGCCGGTTCCGGTCCCGGTCGTACCGACCGTTGCGGCCCTTACTTTCGGTCGGGGTGTCAGGACGCTGAGTTCGTGCGGAGAAGCCGCCGAGGGGGCGACCTGCGTCTGTTCCTGGACATTCGCGGCTCCCAACAGCCCGACTTGCACCGGCGAGATCGGCAGCCCCTGCACTTCATAGGTCGGCAATTCCGCAGCGAAGCTGGTGGTGCCGCCTGCGATCGTGATCGCGACCATGGCTGCGATGGTTAAAGAAGTCTTCTTCACTGCAATTCTCCTGGGTCGATTCGTCCCCCAGAAGATAGGCTACTTGCTGCGTTGCGGTATGCTCTTTGTTGCATTGCAACAATGCGCGATTGCGATCCGTCGCTTCGCGCAGTGATTTGTTTCGCTACAGGCGGCAGTCACGGGGATCGAGTTGCTGAAATTCGAAGGGAAACAGAATGATCTTCCGATCACCAGCCATCCGTCATCCAAATGACATGTCCGCCGAAATCGCCCAGCCGATCACATTTTTCTGAGGTCGCTGATGATCTCGACCCGCGGTCAGCTCGCGACGGTGATTCCCCTCACCGCGCCATCGGCCGGTCCTGATCGTACAGCACGCGGACGCGGATGGTGCCCTCCACGGCTCTCAGATCCGCCAGCAATCCCTCGCCCTCGCCGCCGACGACGTCGGTCTCAAGCACGACGTAGCCGACCTCCGGATCGGTTTGCAGGTATTGCGCCAGGATATTGATGCCATGGCGGGAGACGGCGTCGTTCACCTGGCGCAACACGCCGGGGACGTTGCGGTGCACGTGGATGAAGCGGGTGCCGGTCGGCCGCGCCGGCAATTGCACCTGCGGGAAATTGACGGCGCCGAGCGTTGAGCCGACATCCGAATAGTCGATCAGCTTGCGCGCGACTTCGCCGCCGATGCGGTCCTGGGCTTCCTCGGTGGAGCCGCCGACATGCGGCGTCAGGATCACGTTGGGGAGGCCCTGCAGCGGCGAGACGAAGCGGTCCGCATTGGAGGCCGGCTCCACGGGGAAGACGTCGACGGCCGCGCCGGCGAGCCAGCCCTCGCCGAGCACGCGGGCCAGGGCATCGAGGTCGACGACGGTGCCGCGCGAGTTGTTGATGAGATAGGCGCCCTGCTTCATCTGCCGCAATTCACGCTCGCCGATCATGTTGGCGGTGGCCGGCGTCTCCGGCACGTGCAGGGAAACGACGTCGCTTGCCGCGAGCAGTTCGTCCAGCGTCTCGACCGGCTCTGTGTTGCCGTGGCGGAGCTTGTCGGTCTGGTCGAAGAAGATCACGCGCATGCCCATGGCTTCCGCCAGATTCGACAATTGCGAGCCGATATTGCCATAGCCGACGATGCCAAGCGTCTTGCCGCGCACCTCGCGGCTGCCCTCCGCGGACTTGTCCCAGCCGCCGGCATGCGCCGCGACCGAGCGCGGGAACACCTTTCGGAGCAGCATCACCACCTCGGCGATGGTGAGTTCCGCCACGCTGCGGGTGTTGGAATAAGGCGCATTGAACACGGGGACGCCGAGTCGCCGCGCCGCATCGAGATCGACCTGGTTGGTGCCAACGGAAAAACATCCGACCGCGATCAGCCGATCGGCGGCCTCAATCACGTCGGCGGTGAGCTGGGTCCTGGAACGAATCCCCAGCATATGCACGCCCGACAGCGCCTGCTTAAGCTCCTTGGCGCCGAGCGCCTTCGGCAGACGCTCGACTTCGGTGTAACCGTTGGCGTCGAACAGGCGAACGGCAGAATCGTTCACGCCCTCCAGCAGCAGGACGCGGATCTTTTGCTTGGGCAGAGACAGGGGCATCGGTCGTCCGATCGTGGTCTGGCCGGGCCGATCGTCGGAATTTGGGCTGGCCCGGAGGAGCGGACGGATATCCGCCCTTGCCGCCCGAGGCAACCGCTGAGGCGCAAATGGCCGGCGCTCATGGTCCGCCTACCGCCGATCGGCGCTGCGGCCCCGCCACCGGCTCCGTCGGGCCCTCACCCGCCCAGCACATTCCCCCATCCGTCGAACAAGAACTCCCGCCACGCGACCGCCCCGTCGGCGCGCGCGTTGCTGGTGCGGCGGAAGTCGTCGGCTTCGTCGCCGATCCAGGTGACAATCTCGTCCGTGGCGCGGTCGTGCAGGATCGCGGGCTCGGACGGGTCGAAGTTCATCATGGGATGCAGGCTTTGCTGAGCTGTCATGCTCCGATAACGCGCTGGAGACCACGAAGGTTGCGCTCGATCGATCACATGCGTTCGAATTACATCGGTAACGTCATCGACTGGGCTCCGGGCCTTGCAGTCATCCCAATGCCTCAATCAGCTCCAAATCCTGTTCGTCGCGCGCCAAACTTATGCTGAGCCATCGCGGTGTCCTTGCAATTCGAACTTGATCGGCAGCAGAGCGGCTCGATCGGCACAAGTGCCGTCGGCACGGCCGCGTTACGATGGACGATGACCGCCCTTGTGGCTGCCGTCTGGATCAGCGCGGCGATCTTCGGTTTGTATATTGTTGCGATCTACCTCGGCGCGCTGGTGGATGGAAATCTTGATCAGTGGAACCGGGATCTGCCGCGCCTTCACGATGCGCACTCGCTGATGGCAACAATGGGTATCGGGCTGCATTTCGCGGCCGGCACGGTGCTTCTTCTGCTCGGTCCATTGCAACTGATCAGCGCCGTGCGGGCGAGAGCGCCGGCGTTTCACCGGTGGGTCGGCCGGCTCTATGCATTGTCGGCACTTATGGCCGGCTTGGGCGGGCTCGCTTTTATCGCCGTGCAGGGCACGATCGGCGGGACACCGATGAATATCGGTTTCAGCCTCTATGGCGCGCTCACGGCCATCGCCGCCGTCGCAACGTTCTGGCATGCGCGAGGCAAACGCTTCGAGCAGCATCGTGCCTGGGCGATCCGGCTGTTTGCGCTGGTGATCGGGTCATGGCTCTACCGGATGGATTACGGATTCTGGGCATTGCTCGGCCATAACATGGGTCACACGCCGACGTTCGACGGGGGTTTTGACGTCGTGATGGCGTTCTTTTTCTACATTCCCAATCTGATTGTTGCCGAGGCGTTCATTCGCGCACGCCAACTGCGCTCTGCTGCTTACGTCAAGGTCGGAGCGGCGATTTGCATGGGCGTCGCCGCAGCGTTCATCGCAGTCAGCACGTATTATTTCACCGCCTTGCACTGGGGACCGAGGATTGTGCAGAGGCTGCTTTTGACCTTGTGATAGTGGGCGGCGGCCGATCATCGTCGGAAGCAGCAGGACTGCTGTCTTACTTCGCAGCTCGGCTCCTTCGCCCCAGTCCAGAGAAAAGACCGGCGGGCGTTACGCCGCCGGCCTTCTCTTGTAGCTGCCGGCTCCCGGGTCCGGTTCCGCCACAAATTGCTGTGCCCTTAGGGGACACCCGCAAGTTTAATAAAATCTTAACAAGGCAAAAGTGGCCTGGATCACACTTTGCGGGCAGCTAGAGCATGATCCGGAAAAGTGTGAAGCGGTTTTCCGAAAAGATCATGCTCAAACAATAACCTAAAGCGCGATGATGATTCATCCTCATCTCATCGCGCTTTAGTTGACGCGCGACGGCGCCAGCCAACCGGCGTTCGCTCGCGACTCACCACCGGAAAACTACGGAGCTTTGCATCGCACGACGAGTCGCGTGATGCATTCGCGCATCGCTGCGCACTGTTTGTGCGCGGAGCTTAACCATTGCGCGTTGCTTGTCTTAGGGAACCACCGACTCAGTGCTACCATGCAGTGCATACCGAAACAGGAGTGGTTCGGATGCCTTGCTACAGCTTCGATCTCGTCGTTGGGGAAGAGTTCAGGAATCAGGGCTCGATCATTCTCGAGGACTTGCACGTCGCCTCCGACAGAGCCGACCAGCTCGCCAACGAGCTCTCGCAAGTCAAACCCGAGTTGAAAGCAAAAGGCTGCGCGGTTCGCGTCACCGATGCCGACAATATCGAGCTGTATCGCACGCCGCTCGATCCTGTGCCGGCGTGGCGCTCCGCAAGGCGGAACTGAGCAAGGGCTCGCTTCAAACCGCTTGAAGGCGGACGGCGCGCGAACGCGATCCGCCTTCGTCTGAAGAAGCCGGCGGCTTACATCATGCTGGCCGGCGTTGTGACCACGTCACTGCCTGGAAACGTGATGCCTCGCGCGCGCGTGGCGCGCCGGAGGCGCGACCGACAGATCGACACGGCCGATCGACGCCAGCGCATTCTGCGGATAATTATGGGTGCCGACGCCGAGGCTCTGATAGAACGCCTGCGCTCCAGGCTCCTGGACCGCCTGCTGCGCAGCCACCGGAGTTGCGATCACCGCCGATACCAATGCAACCGCGCTGAAAAGCTTGAACCTAGTCATTGCCTATTCCCCTTTCGACTTGACCAAACAAATCGTGTTTGAACTCTCGCCAACGTCTCGAAGTCATCGTGGCGTTCGCGGCTGCAGATAGCGATGAGACGTTCACGTTCAATAGAATGATATTCATCATCCAAAAAACATCATCGTGATCGGCCACGGCGGACGCGTGCTTTTGAAGGGGCCGGGGCATCCCCGCTTTTATGCGTCTTCGGAAGAAGCTTCGCCGTAGCGCTCAGCCGACGATGCGGACGTTCTCAATCGAGCGCTGAAATGGAATGATCTTCCCAAGCACCAAGCGCTGATGTACGCCGCGCCGTCCGCGCATCGCTGCTCGCGACCCGCGATTGGTCGTTCACGTTTTGCTGAGTTGCTGGAGCAGCCGCTGGGGCGATCATACTTCGATCGCCCTAGCCGCGCAGATTGCGCGAATGCGATAATCCGCCGATCAGTTGCGAGGGGAATAGCGGATCACGCTCGCGCCAATCCGCCCTGCTTTGACCTGCAAGATCACGCCGCTAACAATCGATCAAACTCCGCCGGAGCATACGACGTCCCCTCTTTATCCGTGATCACGACCTGCCAGCCGGCGCTGGCGAAGACGCGCGCTTTGGCTACGATGATCAATGAGCTCTGGCGTTCGACCTTGACCTTCTCGTTGTCGCGTTCTGCGATCATTTTGTAGGACAATTTCTTTTTCCCATGTTTGTGCTTGCCCGGTTTTCGCCAATAGCCAACAGGCTTTGGCCGCAATTCGCCGGGAACGTGACGATTTGATGGAACGGCGCCGACGCCGCTTTGCTGTCGCGAGGGCGCACAGGAAGCGGCAACAAAAAAGCGGCCCTTGGGCCGCTCTCTTGTCGCTACTGTGTTCCTCAATAAGGATCGTAGTAATAAGCGTAGGAATCATACGGCTCGAACGGCGCAGCGGCGATCGCGGCCGCTGTACCGATCGCGCCACCGACGACGCCGGCTGCGACCTCGCCGGGACCAGGCCCGTAATAGGGTCGGTGATAGACGGGTCCGTAGTAGACCTGCCGATAATGGTAACCCATGCGGGGATAGCGGCCGGTATTATAGGGCGTGCCGACCCCATAGCTGCCGGTCAGGTAGCGCGAATTCGGATAGTTGAATCCGATCGAGCCAGGTTCCTGCGTGACTCCCTGCGCCATCAGCGGGGTGGCGAACGTCGTCGTCAACACCGCGGCGGCGCCCAATACTGCGAGCTTCTTCATCGATCCTCCTCCAATGGTGCCCCGTCGGAGGCCCAACTGTGGAACACGGGCGCCGTTCCGACCTTTCATTCAACGCGCCGTGAAGTTCCGCCTGGTTTCTCCGCCGTCATTCCGGGCTGCGATGAAGTCGCGAGCCCGGAATGACCGTCAGAGATCTGCCCGGCGGGCGAGGACGATGCCGGCCACCGATCACTCTCCGTTGGTGAGCCACTCCGGCCCACGTCCGTCCTTCCGATAGTCGCGCCCAACAATCAGCGCATCGTCCCTGCCGGCGAATGCGATGAACTTTGCATTGGGGCTTACGATCAGGTGCTCGACGTCCCAGCCTCCGCCAATTCGGTCTGCCGAGGCGCAGAGGGAGTTGGTCCGCTGCAACGATGCAGCACTGACGCCGTGAAATAGCTGTACGCAGATTCTCGCTCGATCGCTTTCGACCCGCTCCAGCTCGAGTTGGTCCTCTTCCTGTGAACTGTTGTCGTAGAAATCCGTCACGACGACAGTCTCTCCATACAGACTCAGCCTCGGAAAAATGAACGAGCCTTGTTTTTGCCCGATGCCATGGGGCTCGAAGTATTCGAGCCATTCTTCAGTTCGCAATCCGCGATCAGGAGATCTTGACGCAACCGACCGGCCACGCGGCTTGAAGCCTCACCCCGACTGGGCTCCAGCAGGACAAGACACCGCTCTCCATCGAGCGCAATATCGGCCACCGTAAGTTCATATGGAAGCTTGAACGGACCGGCACCAACAATCTGCCAGTACTGCATGAGCGGACGTTTTCCGGGTACGACCGTATAGAGGGCCTGGTAGCCGGGCAGAGCCCCGTCAGGACCCGGCAACTGCGAAGTGGCATGTGCAGCAAGCGTGTAATAGACGACATTTTTCGACTTGCTGTCTTTAGCGCAGCCGGGCCTGGGAGCCCGGGTCGGACATTGGTAGCTGCCGAGACTCCGAGAGCCGATCTGCGGCGTCGACACCCCGTAGATGCCGATCTTCGGATCACGCGGTCCGTATCTATCTTGGTCCGAGGCGAACACCATGAACTCAAAGCCGTCCTTCTCGATTGAATAACTCAGCGGCTCGGTCTGGCGCGGCTTCAGGCCGCCTGGATTGATGTCCCTGAGTTCGACTGCGCCGCCGTTGCTTCGGCTATACAGGTTGCCGGCGCCATCGGTCTGCATGGGCCCTTCGGGACCTCCGCCACTCTTTCGAATATGGATTGTCGAGGGCCACCTTCTGCCGCTCTCGTCGCGCAAGGCTCGAACCAGATGATGGAAGGACTGTCGAATGACCGTTTCGCTTGTCGACACTTCACCGGGCCTGTAGGCGAGACGCGCCACACCCGACACATACACGAACTGCCCCCCACGAACGCAATCCGCGCGCGCATAGGCGGCCGGATAGACGACCAGCGGATGAGGATCGCCGCCGACCAGAGACAGCATGTACACGATATCGCTTGAGAACGTCTCAGCACCCGGCCCTTGAGGCGCCTGCTTATCGACGAAGGTCAAGGTTTCATCGGAGCACCAACTGATGCTCGATATCTTCGTTCCGAATTTGCCGAGATCGACAATATCGCGCGCGGTCGGCACCTCGGCCGTCGCTGGCGACACGTTGAAGAGAAATACCAATAAGAGAACGACTAGGATCATCTTCGACTGCTGCCCCCCTTACTATATAATATCGAGGAGGGTGGAAAGTGAAGCAAACCTCGGACGCACAGCGCCGCGAGAATGCGAACTCACATCCTCTCCGCTGTTTGAAATTCAAATCAAAAACCCATCCCCGCGTCGTCCCGGGCTTGACCCGGGACCCATATGTGGACGGCCCCCGTGGCACAAGAGCTTTTGAGGTGATCGGATCGC
>NZ_JBEGDB010000342.1:0-7607 GCF_043638955.1 Bradyrhizobium sp. 31Argb
TCACCCCGATCGGGCAATCCAAAGCATTCCGCGCAAGTCAAGGCCGGGCACGGCGATCCTCTCGTGACGCTCACAGATGATCGGCCGCGCCGAGGGCGCCGATATCGTGCAGCTGGGCACGCGGCCGGACGGACGGCTGGCACGCTGGAGCTTTTCTGAGATCACGCCAAATTCCTTTCTCTGGCGCGGCGAAGTCTCCGGCGACCACGGCGCGACATGGCGTCTCAACGTGGAGTTCACGGCGCACCGGGTGCCCGCTCCGTGATCTTTCTCACAGAGGGCGCGACGACGATAGGCGTCAGGACAGCGCGGGACTTACCTTCGCAATCGGTGCGCGCTTCGGCTCCCAGCGCGTCAGCACCACGCTTGCGCATGAGAGCACGCCGAGCACGACCATCGAGGCGGCTGCGAGCACGAAGAAGTTCTGCGCGGTCGCCTCATGCGTCGACAGCCACCAGCCGCCGGCAGCGATGAAGGCGAGGCGCGCGGTCTGCGCCAGCACCGGGCCCAGCACCTTCGCCGCGCCTTGCGAGGAAAAAAACATCGACATCGCCAGCCCGATGAAAGCGTACATCGGCGCCGCCGTCGACAGATATTGATGGCTGGCCAGGCGCACGGCGGGATCATCGGTGAAGATGTTGACCCAGAGGTCGGGGAAGATGGCGAGGAAGGTGCCGATCGTACCGACCGAGACGAACGACACCGTGCCCGCGGTCCAGGCGATCCGCCGCGCCCGCGCAATACGGTCGGCGCCGACCGCCATGCCAATCATCGGCACTGAGGCGATGCCGGTCGCGAACGCGGGCGACGTCAGCATGAATTCGAGCCGCGCGCCGATGCCATAGCCGGCCAGGATCGCGGTGCCGAAATTCGCCAGCATGTGGGTGAAGATGCTGATGGTCAGAACCGACTGCAGCGGCGAGAAGCAGGCGATGGCGCCGACCCTTAGGATATCGATGAACATCGCCCATTGGACGCGCAATCCCCTGAGCTTCGGCACCACGCGCGCCCGGCCGGAAAACAGGTACCAGCCCATCACGGCAATGCTGATCGAATAGGCGATCAGCGAACCGGCGGCGACGCCGCGCATGCCGAATTGCGGGATAGGCCCGAGCCCGAGGCCCAGTGTGCCGCCCAAAATGATCTGCCAGATCGCGGACGAAAGGATCATGGTCGACGGCAGTTTCATGTTGCCGGTGCCGCGCAATACGCCCGCCATGGTGTTCATCAGCCACGGCAGCACGGCGCCGCCGAAGAAGATCTGGCTGTAGGCGATCGCCTGCGCCAGCACATTGCCGCGGCCGCCGAGCAATTCCAACAGATGCGGGCCGAAGATCAGCATGCCCAGCATGAAGACGAGCCCGAAGGTGATGCCGATCAGAAGCGCATGCGCCGCAAGCGTGGAGGCACGCTCGGTCTCGCCGGCGCCGAGCGCCCGCGCGATCGCGGAGGCCACTCCGCCGCCCATGGCGCCGCCGGACATCGTCATGGTCAGGATCACGCAGGGAAACACCAGCGCCATCGCGGCCAGCGATTCCACGCCAAGCCGGCCGATATAGGAGGTCTCCGCGATCACCACGCAGGTGCCGGCCGAGAGCGCGATCACGTTGGGCCAGGCAAGCCACAGCAGCGTGCGCAGGATCGGCCCGTCGAGCAGGCGGTTGCGGGCCGGCGCCGTCACCGGCGGCGGCAGCGGGCGCTCTTCCTCGTCGACAGGTATTTCGGCAACCGCAATATCGGGCATTTCCACTCCGACGCCCGCGGTCTGAATGCCGCGGCGCGGGTGCTTCCCTACCACGGCCGCGATCAATTCCACGTGCGCCCGGCGCAGGGGGCCCCTGCGCGATTGGCCGATCGCCCGGACGAATGGCGCCCTGGCGCGGCCCGCAGGCTTCAGATGCACCGGGATGTGCCGGCCACGGCCCGTCACCAGCCCCTCGACCAAGCCGATCGGCACGCTGGCGCAGGCCTGCCTGCCGGCATGTTCGCTCCCGTTCCGGTTGCTGCGAGGTTGGCCGCTTTGACTCGCACGAAATTCGCGCCGACGGAATACCGCAACGACCGTGGCGAAGCGCACGGTCAGCCTAGGTTCCTACTGTGGCTTTGCTGCACGCGAACGCAAACATTACTCGCGGCAGTCGCATCCTCGCCAAAAAAGCTTCTCCGTGCCGCCACGAATTCGGTCCACGAAGCCTCGACCATACTTGGGGAGATGGTTATGCGGGCGACCAGACTATCTGCGCCAGTGGTGTCCACAGGCGCCACGGCAGAGATCGAGCGGCTTCAGCATGAGCTGGCCGGGTTCAATGAGCGAATCACCGAACTTGAAAAACAGCATCCCGAGGCTTCAAAGCTGGAGGCGCTGAGGGCGAGCGCGTTGCTGCTGGCCCGGCAAATCGATGAGCTGCGCTGTTCGAGCTCGACCGACCTGACCGAACTGCTCGCGAAGTAGGTCGCAGGACCACAAGAACAGCGGCAACGCTCTGAGGCTTAGCCGGGTGCGCTGGTCAAGGGCTTCCATGCCGCGAGCGCCGCGCGCGCGACGCGTTCCAGCTCCCGCCGTGTCGCGCCGTCGCGTGCCTGGATCGACATGCCCTGTTGCACGGTGACGTAGTATCGCGCGATCGCCGCGAGATCGGCACTTGCTGATATCTCGCCTGATGCCACGCCCTCCTGCAGGCGCTGCCGTAAATCCTCGACATTCTTCGCGCGCATTGCGATCAGCTCGCGCCGCACCGTTTCGGACTGCTCAGTCGTATGCAGCGCCGACAGCACTACCAGGCATCCCGGCGGCCGGTTCCGTCGCGTGAACGACTTCGCCGTCTGCATAAGATAGCTTTCCACGGCCTCATAAGCGGTAGGCGCGCGAGCGATGCCACCCCATATCTCCGGCCCCTGGGTCGCGCCGTACAATTGCAGCGCTTGCCGGAACAGTTCTTCCTTGCAGCCGAAGGCTGCATAGAGGCTTGGCGAAGCGATCCCCATCGCCGTGGTGAGATCAGCCATCGAGGCCCCTTCGTAGCCCTTGACCCAAAACACCTCCATGGCGCGTACGAGCGCAGCATCCTTGTCAAAGCCCCTGGGGCGACCTCGTTCCACCATCCGTCCACCCGATTTCTGTGTCGTTCACTAAATTAATGCGCTTGACGTCCCAGCGCAACGGACCTATTTCTGTATCGATCGACATATAAATGGAGATGGATCATGAGCGCATTGCAGGGAAAGCGGGCGTTGGTGACGGGCGCAAGCCGCGGGATTGGCGCTGCGATTGCAAGGCGGCTCGCCGCCGATGGCGCCAATGTTGCAATCACCTATGAACGTTCGGCCGACAAGGCGCAGGCGGTGGTGGCCGAGATCGAACGCTTGGGCCGGCGGGGACTTGCGATCAAGGCCGACAGCGCCGATGCCGCCGCGGTCAAGGCGGCCGTGGATCAGGCCGCCAAGGCATTCGGCGGGCTCGATATTCTCGTCAACAATGCCGGCATCCTCAGGACCGGACCGATCGACCAACTGAGCCTTGAAGACATCGATGCGACGCTTGCGGTCAACGTCCGGGCGGTGGTGGTCGGATCGCAGGCCGCGGCAGCGCATATGGGCGAAGGCGGCCGCATCATCTCGATCGGCAGCAATCTCGCGACCCAGGTGCCCGGTCCCGGCCTGAGCCTGTACTCGATGAGCAAATCGGCGCTGATCGCCTGGACAAAGGGCCTGGCGCGCGATCTCGGCAGCCGCGGCATCACCGTCAACATCGTGCATCCGGGCTCGACCGACACCGACATGAATCCCGCTGAAGGCGAGCAGGCGGCCTTCCAGCTGGCGCGGATGGCGATCCCCCGCTACGGCAAGGCCGACGACGTCGCAGCGCTGGTCGCATTCGTGGCCGGCCCGGAGGCGCGCTCGATCAATGGCGCGGAGTTCACCATCGACGGCGGCGCCAACGCGTGAACGGCTGGACTTCGTGCACCATGCTGGCCGGGGCGTAGCGCCCCGGCCTTTGTCATGATCCTCGCAGCGCGCTCCAGGTGAGTGCGCTTGATCACACCCTGAAATGCTTGGAGAGCTTCAGGCCCTGGGCCTGGTAGTTCGAGCCGATGCGCTGGCCGTACATCGCATCGGGCCGGGCGAGCATCTTCTCATAGACGAGGCGGCCGACGATCTGGCCATGCTCGAGGATGAACGGCACCTCGCGCGAGCGCACTTCCAGCACGGCGCGCGCGCCCTGCCCGCCGGCGCCGGCATAGCCGAAGCCGGGATCGAAGAAGCCGGCATAATGCACGCGGAATTCGCCGACCAAAGGATCGAACGGCACCATCTCGGCGGCGTAGTCCGGCGGCACCTGCACGGCTTCCTTCGAGGCGAGGATATAGAACTCGCCGGGATCGAGGATCAGGCTGCCGTCGGGGCGCGCGCGGATCGGCTCCCAGAAATCATCGACCGGATAGCCGCCGCGACGATCGACGTCGACCACGCCGGTATGGCGCTTGGCGCGATAGCCGACGAAGCCGCCGGAATTCTCGCCCGAGAGATCAACCGAAACCGCGACGCCATTTGTAAGATCGGCATCGTCGATATCGACCAGGCGTTCGGCGTCATGCAGCGCGTCGAGCTCGGCGGCGCTGAGGATGGCATCGCCGGTGCGGAAGCGCACCTGCGACAGCCGCGAGCCCTCGCGCACCAGGATCGGAAACGTCTTGGGGCTGATCTCGGCATAGAGCGGGCCGTGATAGCCGGCACCGATCATGTCGAAACGGCGCGTGCCGTCGGCGATCACGCGGGTGAAGACGTCGAGCCGTCCGGTCGAGCTCTTCGGATTCGCGGCTGCGATGATCTCCGGCGGCAGCGCGAGGCTCTCCAGCAGCGGCACGATGTAGACGCAATTGGTCTCCAGCACCGCGTCGTCGGCGAGATCGATCTCGTGCAGCTTCAACTCATCGATGCGCTCGGCAACGGTGGCGCCGGGACCGGGGAGAAAGCTCGCGCGCACGCGATAGGCGATGTCGCCGAGGCGAAGATCGAGGCTCGCGGGCTGGATCTGGCTCTCGACAAAGGGATAGACCGGCAGGATCAGGCCTGCATCCGCCATCGCCGCGATCATGCGGTCAGGCAGGATCCCATTGGCATCGTCTTGCAGCACGAACGACACGGACGCGGTCCCTCAAGACGGCTTAGAGCCACAAAAGGCCCAACAAATGGATTTTACCGGTTAGCCGATGCCCGCCTTGACGGAAAGAGCGGGAACGAATATCAGCATGACTTATCCCGTGGTGATTTGAGCCGGCCGGCTTGCAGCCACGTTAAATAAGTCGCTAAACAGGCCGGGGACCTCAGCGATCCCGGCCCTTTAGGCCGGTTTTTTTGTGACCATTTTCGAAAGGATGGTCACGTTGGAGGTCCTATGTCCGAGTCCAAATCATCCGCCCGCTACCGCCCCGAAACCCGGCTGGTTCATTCCGGCACGCTACGCTCACAATTCGGCGAGACGTCCGAAGCAATATTCCTGACCCAAGGGTTCGTCTACGCGACCGCCGAGGAATGCGAGGCGCGGTTCAAGGGCGAGGATCCCGGCTTCCTCTATTCGCGGTTCTCCAACCCCGACGTGTCCATGTTCGAGCGCCGCATGATCGAGCTCGAAGGCGCGGAAGCTGCGCGCGCGACCGCGACCGGCATGGCGGCGGTGACGACCGCGATCCTCGCGCCGCTGAAGGCCGGCGATCACGTGGTGGCCTCCAAGGCGATGTTCGGCTCGTGCCGCTACGTGGTGGAGGATCTCTTGCCGCGCTACGGCATCCAGTCGACGCTGGTCGACGGGCTAGACCTCGACCAATGGAAAAAGGCGATCCGGCCGAACACGAAGACGTGTTTCCTCGAAAGCCCGACCAATCCGACGCTCGACGTGCTCGACATCGGCGCCATCGCGGAAATCGCGCATCAGGGCGGCGCGCGATTGATCGTCGACAATGTGTTCGCCACCCCGATCTGGCAGAGCCCGCTGTCGCTCGGCGCCGACGTCGTGGTTTATTCCGCGACCAAGCATATCGACGGCCAGGGGCGCTGCCTGGGCGGCGTCATCCTTTCCTCCGAGGCTTTCATCACCGAGCACATCCATAACTTCCTGCGCCAGACCGGACCGTCGATGTCGCCGTTCAATGCATGGGTGCTGCTGAAGGGGCTGGAGACACTGGCGGTGCGTGTCCGCGCGCAGACCGAGACGGCCGCGAAGATCGCGGACGTACTGGCAAGTCATCCGAAGATCACGCGGCTGATCTATCCCGGCCGCGCCGATCATCCGCAGGCGGCCACCGTGAAGAAGCAGATGCGGTCGGGATCGACGTTGATCGGGTTCGAGGTGAAGGGCGGCAAGGCCGGCGCATTCCGCTGCCTCAACGGGCTCAAGATCTCGCGCATCTCCAACAATCTCGGCGATGCCAAGAGCCTCGTCACCCATCCCGCCACCACGACGCATCAGCGCCTGGGGCCGGACGCGCGCGCCGAGCTAGGCATCAGCGAAGGCTTCATCCGCTTCTCCGCGGGCCTCGAGCACGCCGACGATCTGATCGAGGATTTTGTCGAGGCGCTGGAGACGGTGTGATCCAAGGCGAATGGCGAATAGGGAGTAGCGAGTAGGGTCAAGCCCCATTCGCTATTCGCCACTCGCCATTCGCTTTCAGCTTACATCGGCCTGTACGTCCGCACATCCGCCGGCACGTTGACGCCGAGCTTGATCTGGCCGACCGACTTGATGATGTCGTCGCCGAGCAACTGGGCGAAGCAGGCATAGCCCCAATCATTCATGTGCAGGCCGTCGGCGATCACGAAGCTGTCGATCGGGATCGACTGCTTCTCGTGCCATTCACGCATCACCTCAAAGCGCGGGAAGATGCTGACATGGCGGAGCTCGGCGACGTGGTTGAGCAGCCGGATCATCTTGTTGGCGCTGGCGGCGCGCTCGGTGACGCGCGGCGAGTATTGGGGATCGACCAGCACGACGTCCGCGCCGGCCGTCTGGATGCGCGCCACGCCATCCTCGACCATCTTTTCGGTCTCGCGCGGGTCGAGGTCGCGCAATACCGCATTGGTGCCGACCTGCCAGATCACGAGGTCCGGATGCGCATCGATCACCTCGGTCTGCAGGCGCCGCATCATTTCGGGCGCGTCTTCGCCGCCCCTGCCGCGGTTGACGACACGGATGTCGGCGCCGGGATATTGCCGGTGCAGTTGCGCCGCGAGCCGGTTCGGATAGGTGAATTCCGGCGCCGACGAGCCATAGCCCTGGGTCGAGGAGGAGCCGAAGGCGATGATGGTAACCGGCTGGCCCGCGGCAAGCTTGCTCGCGACGTGGGGCAGCGAGCCCATCGTCTTCGACACCCCCTTCGGCGGCAGGCAGGGCACACGGCGGAAGATGTCGCTGGCCGACTTCGCGACCTCCTTCACCTTGTCGATCGCCTTGCCGGCGATGCCCTTCTTGGCGGCATCGGCCTCGGTGGCACCCGCAGCACCGGACAAGATGGCCGGCGTGGATGGTCCCGATTTGTCGGATGAGCGACTATCTGGATTGTCAAGTTGCATTGGCGTAAGCGGCACGCGCCTCGCGTGCTTTGGCGTTGAGG
>NZ_JBEGDB010000343.1:0-7499 GCF_043638955.1 Bradyrhizobium sp. 31Argb
AGGCTTCCTCCTAAAAGAAAGCCTTGAATCACGTTCAATCTGATTTGAGAATCCCAAGAGTCCACACGGCCTAGGCCAAAACCCGCGCCGCCGCCTGGTCCATGTCGAGCAACCGCCTGATCTCCGATGCCGGCTTCGGCGCGCTGAACAGGAAGCCCTGCATCTGCGTGCAGCCCAGTTCGCGCAATAGTTTTCGCTGCTGTTCGGTTTCGACACCTTCGGCCGCGGTGGTCATGTTGCGCGACGCGGCGATATTCACCACCGCCTGCACGATGGCAGAGGAACCGTCGACCTCGATGTCGCTGACGAAGCACCGGTCGATCTTGATCTTGTCGAACGGAAACCGCTTCAGATAGCTCAGGGAGGAATAGCCGGTGCCGAAATCGTCCAACGCGATGCGCACGCCGATGGCGCGGAGCTGGTGCAGGATCGCGAGCGCGGCTTCATCGTCCCTGATCAGCACCGCCTCCGTGATCTCGATCTCCAGCCGGCCGGGCGCGAGACCGGAGGCGGTGAGCGCGCCCGTGATCCGCAACGCCAGCGTTTCGCATTTGAGCTGGACCGGCGAGACGTTGACGGCGAGCCGGATGTGAGACGGCCAGGTGGCCGCTTCCGTGCAGGCCGTGCGCAGCACCCAATCGCCGAGCTCGTTGATCATTCCGGTATCTTCTGCCACCGGAATGAATTCGGCGGGAGAGACCATGCCTCGCTCCGGATGACGCCAGCGCAACAGCGCCTCGCAGCCCGCCACCTGGTTGGTTCTCAAGTCCAAGAGGGGCTGGTAGTGGATCTCGAAACCGCCTTCCACCATGGCTTGCCGCAGGTCCTGCTCCATGGTGAGGCGGGCCTGGGCGCTTTCATCCATCGCCGGCTCGAAGAAGCGATGGGTCCGGCGCCCGCCCGCTTTGGCGGCATACATCGCCAGATCCGCGTGCTTGATGAGCTGGTCCAACTCCGTGCCGTCCTGCGGCGCCAGCGCGATGCCAATGCTGGCGTCGGTGGAAAGATGATGCCCGAGGCAGTCGCAAGGTTGTCGGATCGCGCCATGGATCCGCGTCACGAATTCCGCGACGTCGGACGTTGCATCAACGGCGGTCTGGATCACGGCGAACTCGTCGCCGCCAAGCCGGGCGATCAGGTCGCTGGGTTTGAGGCAGGCCTTGATCCGTGCGGCCACCGTCTTCAGCAATTCGTCGCCGACATGATGGCCGAGCGAGTCGTTGATGGCCTTGAACTCGTCGATATCGATGTAAAGCAATGCGAACCGTTCACCGCGCATTGCCCTTTCGAGCTCGCGCGCGATCTGCGCACGGAACAGCACGCGGTTCGGCAGGTCGGTCAGCGCATCGTAATGCGCAAGATAGGTGATCCTTTCGTTCGCGAGCTTGCGTTCGGTTACATCCTCGACGACGTTGATGATGTAGTGCGTCGTGCCGGCCTGATCGCGTATGCCGATGCGTTTCGAGGTGATGTAGCGTTCGCCTTTCGCCTGGGTCTTCCAGAGGTGTTCATCCCTGTAGAAGCCGTCGGTGGACCCCAGCAGCCTTTCGTCGTCTGAGGTGATGATTCGGGCGGCGGCGGCCGGAAAGACATCGAATGCGGTCTTGCCGACGATCAGGTCGCGTGAGATGCCGAACTTCTCCTCGGCAACACGGTTGACCAAGAGATAGCGCCGGTCGTGCGCATCTTTGACCGTGATCTGCGAGGGGATGTGATCGATGATCTCGCGCAGGAACGCGTAGTTCCGGTCGCGCTCCTGCTCCAGCCTGCAGCGCTCGGTGATGTCCTCGATGGTGGTGATCCACCCGCCGTGCTTGAGTGGCGTGCTGACGGCGGAAAACCAGCGGCCGTCCGCGCTGCCTGCCAGGCTGCGATCAACCCGGCCCTGCGCGATATTGTTCATGACGGAGGTGCAGAATTCGTCGACGTCGCCGTCGAAAAGTCCGTTCGCCTGGCGGTGCCGCATCAGGTCGCGGAAGTGGCATCCCGGCTTCACGATGTCGGTCGAGAGCTGGAACATGTCGAGATAGCGACGGTTGAAGGTCACGATGCGGCCGGCGGCGTCGTACTGCACCAGCCCCTGGATCATGTTGTTCAGCGCGGTGTCGAGCCGTTGCCGCTCCGCCTTCAGCCGTTGCCGCGCGTGGCGGTTTTGCTTGTTGATCTCGCGGGTGATCAGGAACAGCACGCCTGCGACCACCAGGGCGGCGAGCGCTGCGGCGACGATCAGGAATTTGGTCTGCGCACGCCAGTCTGCAAGTGCCGCGGCGATCGAATTGGTTGCGACCACGACCGCCGGGAAATGGCCGAGCCGCGCCGCCGAGCCCAGCCGCTTCATTCCATCGACCGGGCTTTCTATGCGTAGGGTATGCTGGCCTCCCTTCGCCAGCACCTCTCGCATCAGCGGGGCGGAGGCGAAATTCCGTCCGATCATCTCATCGATGCGCGGATGACGGGCGAGCAAGGTGCCGTCGGCGTGAAATAGGCCGATGGTCGCGCTCGCGCCTGGAGCGACGGAAGCAAAGAACTTCTCATAGTTCGCGGGATCGATCCGCCGTGTCATGATCCCGAGAAAGATTCCGTTGTGCCCGGTCAGGCGGTGGGCGATCACGGTATTGAGTTTGCCGTTGCGATAGCTGCGGACTGCTTCGGCGAGAACGGTCTCCGTCGTCGGATTGGATTTGAAGCTCTTGAAGTAGGCGCGCTCGGATATGTCGAGCTTCGGCGCCGGCAGCGGTCCGGACCAGTTGATGATCTGCCCGTCGGTGTCGAACAGCGAGACGTCGCCAAGATAGGATAGGCCCTTCGATTTCAGCACGTGGTGCACTTCGGCGGTCGACATCCGTTCCTTGAACGCTTCCGGCGAGGCAAGCTCCGGAATCCGCAATTGAGAGATCAGGTCGGAAGCGATCGTCGCGGAGTCTTCGAACTGCTGGTCGAAATGGCGCGTCAGCATCAGCACCGTGTTTTCCAGTTCGCGCTCGCTGTTGTGCAGGGCGCGCTCACGGAATTGGCCGACCATCAGGATGGTGCCGGCGAAGATCGCGGTCACCAGCAATCCGCCGCAGACCGTCAGCCACAGCACCGGGCCGCGGATCGTCGCGGCGAAGTGGCGGCGGAAGACCTTCGCGCGAAGGATGATCCTATGGATGTGCTTTGAAGGATTGCGCATTCCCGAATTCCCGGGAGGCAGGGATACAACGCAAAATTGCCACAAGCGGTTAGGAAATCCGGTTACTCAACGCTTAATTGGGGTCTTGCAGTATTTCCTCGCGATGGTTGTGGGGTCCCGGTCCTCAGCGCCGATACCTGCTCGTTCGGGTGTAAGCCGGACGTGCCTCCTCCATCGCCCGGCTCGCCAGGTGAGCCCGCGCTTCGCTCGTCAGCGGCATCGACGGCTTGAGGTCGTCCAGGAAGATCGGTCTCGAGAAGTAGTAGCCCTGGGCGTAGCGGATCTTGGTCGCAGCCTGCAGGTAGGCCAGCTCCTCGTAGGATTCGATGCCTTCCGCGATCACGGTCATGCCGAGCGCCTCGCTCAAGGATTCGATCGCTCGCAGGATGCCCTGGCTGCGCGGGCGCTTATGGATGTCGGTGATGAAGGAGCGATCGATCTTGATCTCGTCGGCGGTGATGTCGGCGAGCGCCGACAGCGACGAATAGCCGATGCCGAAATCGTCGATCGATATCCCGACGCCGATCCCGCGCAGTATCGGCAGGATCTCCTCCTGGAAATGCGATTTGGTGACGAAAGCATCTTCCGTCACCTCGATCATGAAGCGCTTCGGGTATCCCGTCTCCTCGAGCGCGCGGGCGAACGGGCGCATGAATTCGGGATTGGCGGCCTGCTTGGCCGCGACATTGATGCTGATGGAAGCGTCCGGACCAAAGGTGTTGTTGATCAGGTCGATCGATCTCACGATCTCCGCCAGCACCAGATGGGTCAGTTCGTCGATCAGCCCGAGCTCGACGGCGAGGTTGACGAAAGTGCCGGGCGCCTGGATCACGCCCTCATTGTCGCGCAGCCGCACCAGCGCCTCGATGCCCTTGACCTCCTGCGTCCTGAGATCGACCTTGGCCTGGAAGGCGCAGCAGAAGCGCTTCTCCAGGATCGCGAGCCGTGGCGACTGCTCGATCTTCATCCGCGCGATGGCCTCGACTTCCATGCTGGCGTCGAAGAAGGCCGCAGCACCCTTGCCGCTGTGCTTGACCCGATACATCGCGATATCGGCGTTCTGGCGCAGCTCGTCGTAGCTTCGGCCATGCTCGGGATAAAGGCTCACGCCGATCGAGGTGGAGGCGAAGATCTCCGACTGGTCGATGAAGAACGGCGCCTTCAACCGCTGCAGCATGAATTCGATGTAGTCGGCGACCTCCTGCTCGGTCTGGATCGGATTGAGCAGGAGCAGGAATTCGTCGCCGGAGATGCGCGACAGGATGTCGGTTTCGCGCAAGGACAGGCTGAGCCGCCGGGTCATCTCCACCAGCAGCGCGTCGCCGATGGCGTGGCCGTAATAGTCGTTGATGTGCTTGAAATTATCGATGTCGAGGAAGGCGAGCGCGAAATGGCTGTCTGCATCGTCACAGTACAGCAGGCTGTTGACGCGGTGCTCGATCACCCGGCGCGTCGGCAACGCGGTCAGCTCGTCATAATAGGCGGAACGGAATAGCTGGTCCTCGAACGCCTTCTGCTCGGTGATGTCGGCGGAGGTCGACAGCAAGAGATTACGGTCGGCGATCCGCACCGGCCGATGCGCGGTGAGGAACACCTGCTTGGCCGCGCCGGAAGCAACCGCTTCCTCCAGCACCGCGGAGCGGCCGTTCCGTAGCAATTCGAGACAGGTCTCGCGGCGCTCGTCCAATTGCGAGGCCATTGCATCGCTTGCCAGTTGGAAGCGCGCCGCGGCCGCATCGTTGACGACAAGGAAGTCGCCCTGCTCGTCCTGGACCGTGACGCCCGCAGGCAACAACCTGACGACATCACGCAGAATCCGCAATTCGGAATGGAGTTCGCTCTCATTCGTGGCCGCCGCCGTGGCCATCTGAAAGTCGTGCTTTATGGGACTGTGCATGCGCGCGAACTTGGCAAAGTCCCTTGTAGTTTTGGTTAAGTGGAACTGAGAAAAACCGCGACATCTGTGTCGATAGGAGATTTCAACAGGCGCCACCTCAATCGTCATTAACAGAGCGTCAACCCGATCATCGAGTGCTTGCGGCTGTCTTTCGTTTCGCCTTCGCTTCGGAGCGAAGCGCGAAAAAGCGCGATCAAGCCGTGGGAATACGGCACTGCATGGTACAGTGAATACCGGTCTTGAGATAGCTGACGTCGGTCTTGCCGTCGAATGGTCTCAGCGCCGATTTCAAAAGCCTGGTGCCGAAACCCGGCTCGCCGATCTTCTCCACGACCGGCCCCTCGGTCTCGTCCCAGGTGATGGTGAGGCGATCGTCGGACACCGACCATGATACCTGCAGGAAGCCGCGCGCGGAGGAAAACGCGCCATACTTGCCGGCATTGGTGGCGAGCTCATGAAAGATCAACGCCAGGCTCACCGCCAGCTTGGCCGGCAGAAACAGACGATCGCCGTTCAGGTTGAACCGGACATGGCCGTAGGGACCAAGTTCGGAGATCAGGAGGTCCTGGATATCGCATCCGTTGCCGTCGACCTTTGCGATCAGGTCGTCGGTCGCCGACAGCGCGCGGATGCGGTAATCGATGCGACTCCAGATCTGCGGCTGGTCCTGCAGCGCCTGGTGCAGCACCGCGTGAATGGTTGAGGACTTGTTCTTCAGCCGGTGCTGCAATTCGTCGACCACGAGCTTGCGGTAGTCCTGCTCGCCGATCAGGCGTTTGGCGATCCGCTGCTGCTCGGCGACGATCGAGCGGTAGTGCTCGACGCCCCAGATCGTGAGGCCGCAGACCGCCCAGAACATCAAGAGCAGCACGATCCGCGTCGGATCGGTGACCGTGCTGCCGAAATTGAGGGCGAGGCCGAGCAGGCCGCCTGCAAGCGCGGTCAGGATTCCGATGCGCAAGCCACCGAAGGCGCCGGCGAAGAACACCGCCGGAAAGTATGGCGTGAAGAACACGTCGGGGCGAAGCTGGGACAGACCCCAGCGGGCCGACGTCGCGAGCGCCAGGCAGATGATCGCAAAGCCGAGGCCGAGCGCGAGCGACGGCGGGGCGTCCCCGCGCCAGCCGCACCTGAACTCGTCGATCAATCTCTTCATGGCTTTGTCACTTCAGGTGATCAGCGAATCCAAAATAAGGCCGAACCGACGGGTAAGCCGCGATTTGTGGCCGGCAGAGGGCCGCGGGCCACAGCCGGCTGCGTTGTTCACCGAACAGTCCGCTTGCCTTGTTCCGCCTGTGGCAGGAATATCCCACTCCATTGAATTCGACTGACAGCTTAAGAGGTAATGACATGGGACGGTTAGACGGCAAGGTCGCGGTGATCACGGGCGCCACGAGCGGCATCGGCCTGCGCACGGCGGAGGTTTTCGTCGCCAAGGGTGCGAAGGTCGTCATCGCCGGGCGCCGCATCGCCGAAGGCGAAGCCTTGGCCAAGGCGCTTGGCGCCAACTGCATCTTCCGCCAGACCGACGTCACCGTGGAAGAGCAGATGAAGGCGCTGATCGCGCTGACGCTGGAAAAATTCGGTAAGGTCGACTGCCTCTTCAACAATGCCGGCGGTCCGGCGCAGACCGGCGGCATCGAGGGATTGGAGGTCGACCGTTTCGATGCCGCGATGGCAACGCTGGTGCGCAGCGTCATGCCGGGCGGCTTGCCGGATTCTCGTCCTCGGTGGTCTATGGCGCGGCAAAGGCCGCGGTGATCCATCTGACCAAATGCGTGGCGATGGAGCTCGGCGAGTCCGGCATTCGCGTCAATTCGATCTCGCCCGGCGCGATCGCAACCGGCATCTTCGGCAAGGCGCTGGGATTGTCGACCGACGCCGCGGAGAAGACGCCGGCTGTCATGCGCGAGGTCTACAAGAGCGCCCAGCCGATCCCGCGCGCCGGCCTGCCCGACGACATCGCGCATGCCGCCGTGTTCCTCGCCAGCGACGAATCCTCCTTCATCAACGGCCACGACCTCGTCGTCGACGGCGCCATCACCGGCGGCCGCAACTGGACCCAGCAGCAGCAGGGCTACGTCGCCTTGCGCAAGGCGTTTGATCAGGGCGGCTAGCGACGGCATAGTTGACTGACCCTCATCCTGAGTCCGCGAAGCTGTAGGGTGGGCAAGGCGCAGCGTGCCCACCATCCACGGTTGGTGCAAGAAAAGGTGGGCACGCTGCGCTTTGCCCACCCTACGGCGTCGTCGCGAATTATGATTTAATTTTCAAACAGCGGAGGGACGTAAGTCTGCGTTCTCGCGACGTGATACGTCCGAGTTTTGCGTCACTTTCCACCCTCTCGTCGAATAGAGGGCGCAGGGAAAGCCGGGTGCTGGTTGCACCCATGGGTCCCGTGCAACAAAAAGCACGGGGGTAGGACCACAG
>NZ_JBEGDB010000344.1:0-7393 GCF_043638955.1 Bradyrhizobium sp. 31Argb
ATAGAAAGGGATCAGGAGCGGTCAGTTTCCAACTAACAAACCGGTTCAAGCGGTCCCGCTCCGCGGGTCCATTTCAAGCCTCGACGTCGCGACCATTCGGAAATGTTCACCAAGGCCGTCGCCCAAGCCATGCAGGAAGCGATGGAGCCTATCGAGGTGCCATCCGTCCTCCGCAACTCGGGAAGGCGTGCGCTGCTCCGCGTGGGAGCGAGGTTCGCGATCGCGGCAGCGGTTGCGGCAGGCATCGCGATGATCCTCGTCATGGCGATTCCGGCGTCGCAAAGTCCTGGGGTTCGGTCGAACGCCATCGCATCGATCGCCTCTTCCTGGCAGTCGCTCAAGACCTCGCTCTTTCCGGCGCCGCAACGCAAGCGGGCTGCGACCTTCGCCGTGGAAGACAGCAGCGGACTCGCCGACGAGCCGCTGCCGCTCGGGGTGCGCGTGAGTGCTCCCCCTCCTGGTGCCGTCATTGCCATCGGTGGATTGCCAGCCGGCGCGCGGCTGACGGCTGGCAAGCGCGTCGCCGCCAACGAGTGGCGCGTGCCCGCGTCGGAGATTTCCGCCGTGTCGGTCATTCCGCCGGACGGCTTCGTCGGCCAGATGGTGGTGACGGTAGAATTGCGTGACGGCGACGGTGCGGCGCTCGTGGGTAGTTCGATCCGGCTTTCCTGGAAACCCGCTGCCAGCGTCGCGGCGCAGCCACCGGCGGCTGTCGTGGCTGCGGCGCCGGCTCGGCCTGCAGCCGCTTCCCCGCCGCCGCAGATGGACACCGTGCGCAATCTGGATCCGAAGGAAATTTCTGTTGTCGTCAAGCGCGGACAGGATTTGCTCGCCAGCGGCGACATCGTGGCGGCGAGGCTATTGCTGCTGCGCGCCGCCGAAGCACGAGACGCGCGCGCCGCGCTGCTCCTCGCCCGGACTTACGACCCGATCGTGCTCAAGCAATTGGGCGCCAGTGGCCCGCTCGCGGACCTCGCGCAGGCCCGCAACTGGTATCAAAAAGCGAAAGAATGGGGCGAACCCGAAGCTCAGCGCCAGCTTGATGCGCTCGCGCCCATCCGCTGATCCCTGCACCGCACCCCGCACGCGCCCGTGAATCTCGACGATATCGGGAGAGGGCGCATCAACTTGCGCCGGCTGTAGGATGGGCAAAGCGACTTGTCCGCCGTAGCTCGAAGAGCGAAGGCGGAAGCGTGCCCACGATGATCACTCCGCTCGTGATGGTGGGCACGCTTCCACCGGCGCTCGTTTGAGCTGCGGTGAATGAAGTCGCTTTGCCCACCCTACGGGATTTCGCGAATTATCCTCTGTCATTTCGGGGGCGCGCCAACGGGTCCGCGCAAAGCGCGGCCCGATGACAGGCTCCGCGCGAACTCTGATGTGCAATTGCACATCAGAGAATCCATTTCTCCGCCTGCGCCAGTGGCCCGATGGATTCCGGGCCTGCGTGCTCTGCACGCATCCCGGAATGACACCAGACGACAGAGGATTCGCTCACAGTCTGTACGAGGCTCTCGCCAAGCCGCGCGGATGCCCGGGCCAAGCCCGGGCATGACGGAGAACCTGTTCGTTACGCCGCCGCGGTCGGGAGGCTGTAGCTCTTGAACTGATCGCGCAGCGCGGTCTTCAGGATCTTGCCGGTCGCGGTGTGCGGAATGCCCTCGACGAAGACGACATCGTCGGGCATCCACCATTTCGCGATCTTGCCGTCCATGAACTTCAGGATCTCCTCGCGCGTCGCCTGCTGGCCCTGCTTGAGCTGCACGATCAGGAGCGGACGCTCATCCCACTTCGGATGGAACACACCGATCACGGCCGCCTCGGCCACGGCCGGATGGCCGACCGCGAGGTTCTCCAGGTCGATCGACGAGATCCATTCGCCGCCGGACTTGATCACGTCCTTGGAGCGATCGGTGATCCGCATGTAGCCGTGCGCATCGATCGTCGAGACGTCGCCGGTGTCGAAATAGCCCTGTTCGTCGAGGATGCTGCCGTCGACGCGGAAATAGGCCTTGGCGATCGACGGGCCCGAGACCTTGAGCCGGCCGAAGGTCTTGGCGTCCCACGGCAGCTCCTTGCCGGCATCGTCGGTGATCTTCATCTGGACGCCGAACGGCGGGTAGCCCTGCGTCTGCAGGACGTCGAGCCGTTCCTCGCCGGTGCGCTCCTCGAAGGGCGGTTTCAGCGCCGCGACGGTGCCGATCGGGCTCATCTCGGTCATGCCCCAGGCATGGCGGGGTTCCACGCCCATGTTGAGGAAGGCCTCGATCATCGAGCGCGGCATCGCCGAGCCGCCGCATATCACCATCTCCAAATGCGGCAGCTTCAGGTTGTTGGCGGCCATGTGCTGCAGCAGCATCAGCCACACCGTCGGCACGCCGGCGGTGTGGGTCACCTTCTCGGTGTCGAGCAATTCGTAGACCGAGGCGCCGTCGAGCTTCGGCCCTGGCATCACCAGCTTGGTGCCCATCGAGGGCGCGGAAAAAGCGATGCCCCAGCTATTGGCATGGAACAGCGGCACCACCGGCAGCATTGTATCGGTTGCGGATGTGCCCAGCGCATCCTTGTTGTTGGCCATCAACGCATGCAGCACGTTGGAACGGTGCGAATACAATACGCCTTTGGGGTCGCCCGTGGTGCCCGACGTGTAGCACATCGCCGCTGCGGTGTTCTCGTCGAACGTCTTCCACTCGAACTTGCCGTCCGACGCCGCGATCCAGTCCTCATAGGCGACCGCGTTCTTCAACGTGGTCTCTGGCATGTGCGCCTTGTCGGTCAGCACGATATAGCGCTCGACGCTCGGAAGCTTGTCGGCGATCTTCTCCAGCACCGGCACGAAGGTGAGGTCGGTCATCACCACGCGGTCCTGGGCGTGGTTGATGATCCAGGCGATCTGCTCCGGGAACAGGCGCGGGTTGACGGTGTGGCAGATCGCGCCGATACCCATGATGCCATACCAGACTTCGAGATGGCGCCAGGTGTTCCAGGCGATGGTGGCGACACGATCGCCGAGCTTGATGCCGTCGCGCTCCAGGCTCTGCGAGACCTTCAGCGCGCGCGCATGGATTTCCGCATAGGTGGTGCGATGGATCGGGCCTTCGACCGACCGCGTCACGACCTCCTGTGTGCCGTGATACTTCGCTGCATGTTCGATAATCCGGTGACACAGCAAAGGCCAGTCTTGCATCAAACCAAGCATACGCACGTCCCTCCTCAGTGTTCTTCCCTCGCATGACCCGCCAGCCAGATCGTATGGCGAGCCGTCCAATCATGAAATTGACATGAACTGTAGCGCGGAGAAAGCAAGCCGAAAATCCACTTGTGGCGCGTTTGGCCGCACCGGAATGGCACTGATTACCGCTGTAGCCATATTGCTCGGGATATTGGCCGACCCCGCCATGGCAGCCCGCAGATCGGCCCCGTTTCCCTGGCCGGACCTGTTCGCTCCGCCCCGGCCAAGGCCACACAGGGCCGTCCATCGGGCAGCGGTGGTGCCGTTGCCAAAACCGCGCCCGGCCGAGGCGCCTGCCGCGAAGCCGCCTGAGCCGCCCGCAGCCGCCGAAAAGGCGCCGCCGGCCGATCACGGCAAAGCCGCTGATAAGGCTCCCGCCGACAAGGCTGCCGAGCAGGCTCCCGCGCCGCAGCCCTCAGCCTGCCGGCAGGCGCTGACGGAGGAGATCGCCATCGCGCCAAGCATCCCCGCCATTCATGGCAACGGCGGCTGCGGCGGCGATGATCTGGTGCGGCTGGAGGCGATCGTGCTGCCCGACAAGCGAAAGGTTGCGGTGAAGCCGGCCGCGATCCTCCGCTGCACCATGGCCGCCACCATCGCCGAGTGGGTGCGTACCGACATCGCGCCGCTGTCCGCCGGGCTCGGCGGCACGATCAACGAGCTCGACAATCTCGATTCCTTCCAATGCCGTGGCCGCAACGGCGTCCCCGGCGCGCAGCTTTCCGAGCATGGCCGCGCCAATGCGCTCGATGTCCGCGCCTTCAGGCTCGCGAACGGCCGCTCGATCTCGCTCACCGACCGCACTGTGCCGCGCGATCTGCGTGAGACCGTGCTGCATTCGGCCTGCACCCGCTTCACGACCGTGCTGGGGCCCGGCTCCGACGGCTACCATGAGGACCACATCCATCTCGACCGGATGGAGCGGCGAAATAATTATCGGATCTGCCAGTGGGATGTCTTGGACCCGCTGCCCGCCGTCGCCCCGCTGTTGCCGGCCGAGCGCCCGGAACAAGCGCCGCCGCGCCAGGTCGCAGCCAAGGATAACCCGAAGGCCGACGCCGAGAGCGACTCCAAGACCGACAGTAAGCCGGATGGGTCCAAGCCGGAAAACAAGAAGTCGGAAAACAAGAAGTCGAAAAAGACGAAGTCGGAAGATGCAAAGCGGGATGCCGGCGATTCCGACGGTGCGGAGCTAAAGCGTGCAGCGACCAAACCGCAGCCAACAAAAAAGCGCCGGCAAAACCGGCGCTTTTGATCGCGTCTTCCGCGAACGGACTACTGCATCATGGCGTTGCCGCCGCCCTGCAGCGCCATCTTCGAATTGAACGGCGAGTCGCCGTGCTTCGGTTCCAGCACGACCACGACGGTGCCGACGCCGACGCGGTCATAAAGGTCGATCACGTCCTCATTGGTCATGCGGATGCAGCCCGAGGATATCGAGGCGCCGATATATTCCGGCTGGTTGGTGCCGTGGATGCGGAACAGCGTGTCCTTGCCGCCGGAGTACAGATAGAGCGCGCGCGAACCCATCGGGTTGTCAGGTCCCGGCGCGACATAGGTCGGAACGCCGAGCCGGGAGATTTCGCCGGGCGTCGGGTGCCAGGCCGGCCATTCGGTCTTGCTGCCGACCTTGGCAATGCCGGACCATGCCATGGCTTCTTCGCCGACGGTGATGCCGTAGCGGATCGCCTTGCCGTCCTTCTGCACCAGGTAAAGATAGTGGTTGTCGGAGTCGACAACGATGGAACCCGGCGCCTCCTTGCGGTGGTAATCCACAATGGCGCGGCGGAACGGCTCGGCGACCGGAACTTTCGCGTAGGTGGTCTTCGCCAGCAGCTCCTTGTCGCGCGGCTTGAAGATGGCGGCGTTGGTGGCCTCATAGGTTGTGGCCTGCATGCAACCCGACAACATCAGGCCGGCGGCCACAATCCCCAGCGTAACTTTCAGCAACGACATCGTGCACTTCCGTTGAAAATCTGCGTTCGCAGCGCGAAAAAGCGCCCCTATCGCCACGATTCCATCATCTCATTGATCGTATTATTGCCGAAACCTGCCGCTATTCCCAGCGTTTAGAGACCTATCCCGCGTTGCGGAACCTCTGCTGTGGCTTTTTTGCCGCAAGTCCTGCCATCGGCGGCCGATTTCTGTGCAGATCAGCAACGGTTGCCAAATCCGGGGCGCGCCGGCGCCATTCCGCCGCCACAAATATGGATGGGCGGTTAATGCGCCGGTCATGAAGCCCTTGCCAGAATCGAGTTTAGTCCTGTTGGGTGCGCCGGTGCCCCGTTCCGGAGTTGCTGATGCTGTCGGTGTTCGTTCCTTTCGACTTCGCGCTGAAAAAGGCCGTTTCCAACGAGCTCGCGGCCTTGCCGGAGAACGCGGTCTGGATCGATATGGTCAGGCCCACCCCCGAGGAGGACCGCGCCGTGGAGCGGCTGGCCGGGATCGCGGTGCCGACCCGCGAAGACATGCAGGAAATCGAGATTTCCAGCCGGCTCTATATCGAGAACGGCGCGCGCTACATGACCGCGACGCTGATGTGCCAGTCCGACACCGACATGCCTCGCACCACGGCGGTCACCTTCATCCTGGCTGGTCATCGACTGGTGACCGTGCGCTACGACCAGCCGAAACCGTTCGCGCTGGTCGAGGCCAAGCTTGGGCGGTCCTGCGCCCCCGGTATCTCCGGCGAGATGGTGCTGACGGAACTGCTCGACGCCGTGATCGACCGTTGCGCCGACATCCTGGAGCGCTGCGGGTCGGAGATCGACCAGGTCTCCCACGACATCTTCGAGCCGGAGAGCGAACGCCACGGCCAAGCCAAGCGATACTCGCAGATCCTGATCGAGATCGGGCGCAAAGGCGACCTGACCTCGAAAGTGCGCGAAAGCCTGGTCTCCATCGGACGCGTCGTCACCTTCATGTCGGCGGTGATCGAAGGCGTCAAATGGTCCAAGGACATGCGCGAGCAGCTCAAGACCATGCAGCGCGACGTCGCCTCGCTGACCGACCACGCCTCCTATCTCTCCAACAAGATCACCTTCGTGCTGGATGCGATGCTCGGCGTCGTCAACCTCGAGCAGAACAATATCATCAAGCTGTTCTCGGTGATGGCCGTGGTGCTGATGCCGCCGACGCTGATTGCGTCGATCTACGGCATGAACTTCAAGGCGATGCCGGAACTCGACTGGCCACACGGCTATCCGATCGCGCTCGTGATGATGCTGATTGCAGCGATCGTGCCGTACTACCTTTTCAAGTTGAAGAAGTGGCTTTAGGGGCGTGCTCGATGCGCTACGCAGTCCTGATCGAGAAGGCGAATGGCAATTATTCCGCCTATGTTCCGGATTTGCCAGGCTGCGTCGCCACCGGCGATACGGTTGCGAACGTTGAGAATGAAATCCTCGAGGCCATTAGGTTCCATCTTGATGGATTGCGGGCAGATGGCCTTGCGGTTCCAGAGCCGACCAGCATCGCTGAATACGTCGAAACATAGGCAACAAAGCTGCCGCAATTCCTCCGCGAATTCTCCGCTAAAATTTGAGTGTTGCGCTGAACGTTTGAGCGAAACTTTGCTGCGATAACCCCCGGCCTCAAGCCGGAGGGACAGCAATGGTTGAGAAGATCATAACGCCACGGCGTAACATCATCGACTTCGCGCGCTATCAGCAGGACCGCATGGTCGGAAAGATGCAGGCGATATCGCCGCGCATCTGCCGTCACTGCGGCGCTGCCCTGCTCGATGGCGAAAACGAAGACGAGTGCTCGAGCGCGCTCAACACCGGCGCGCTGCGAGTCGTTGAGAAACCGCGAAAGTTCTACGCGGATTGACAGGCCAGGAGGGCCGCCTAACGAGTGCAAGCAAAGCAATCCAGAGGTCGACGGCGGAAACGGTCTGGATTGCTTCGTGCCCTCGTTCGTTACGCATGATCCGATAAGCTTGAAATTGCAGCCGCGCTCGCTCCCCGCGAACGGGCGGCGGTACACGTGGAGAGAACCCCTCACCCGAATGAGCCTGGTGGTGATGGCGGAGCTGCCCTCTCCCACAAGGGGAGATGGCGCATCAACTGGCGCCGCGAGGGCGCTGAGCAACCGGCGACATGGGTAACACTTCAAACCGACGACATGGGTAACACAATTCTCGTTTCGTTCAGGTCTGCT